>CAZSNN010000001.1:0-85387 GCA_964608425.1 uncultured Gammaproteobacteria bacterium
AAATCAGCTAGTCGACAAGAATAACCCCATTCATTATCATACCAAGCAATTACCTTTATCATATCACCTCCAATAACCCTGGTTAATGATAGGTCTACGATAGCACTATGATTATTGCCGATAATATCCGAGGATACTAGTGGTTCATAAGAAGCCTCTACTAATCCTTTATATTTAGTAGCACAAACTTTAGAAAAATGATTATTTATTTCCTCAACTGTAGTTTTCTTTTTTAAAAGAAAAACCACATCGCACATCGAGCCTACCACCACTGGAACTCTAACGGCCAAGCCATCAAAAGTTCCTTTTAGAGAAGGAATGGTTTGGTTAATAGCAATAGCCGCCCCAGTCGAAGTTGGGACCATATTGATAGCGGCTGATCTAGCACGACGTAAATCTTTATGAGGACCATCAACTAAATTTTGATCAGCAGTATAAGCGTGAATAGTAGTCATTAAAGCTTTTTTAATGCCAAATTTTTGTCTAATAATATCGGTTACTGGAGCCAAACAATTAGTAGTACAAGAGGCACAAGAAACAACTTGATCTTTTTTACTAAGCTTTTTCTCGTTCACCCCCAAGACAATAGTTTTAACACCGCCCTCACCTTTGGCTGGAGCTGATAAAATTACTTTTTGAGCACCGGCTTTAATATGCATCATCAAGCCTTCCTTATTAGTAAATCTGCCAGTACACTCCAAAACAACATCAACCTTCATTTTTTTCCAAGGAAGAAGGCTAGGGTCTTTTTCTGACAATACTGGAGTTTTTTTATTATTAACAATAATATTTTTTTCATCGTAAGAAACTTTCTGACTATACATTCCATAAGCAGAATCATATTTTAAAAGATGAGCCAAGGTCTTAGTATCAGTTAAATCATTAATAGCCACAATCTTATAGCTTGGATATTCTTCTAAAATAACTTTAAAAACAGCTCGGCCAATTCGACCAAAACCATTAATAGCAATGTTTAATTTTTTAGACATAATTTTATTTTTATTTAATTTTAATTAAAGTTATTAAAATTATATCATATTTTCATAAAAAACAAAACAAAAAATAGGTCCTAGTCGGACCTATTTTATATCAATTTATTTTATTGAGCTTCTTTTTTCTTGTGTCTATTAATATCAACCTCTACCACTACACCATTTTCTCCTTGCTTTTCTCCTTTAAAAAACACATCAACCGATTGTTTTAAAACATGATGACCCACCACTTCTCCACGACGCCCATCAACATTAACCTTAGTTCCGATTGGTGGTAATTTTTTAGACAAATCAACATATCCCTCATATTCATAAGAAAGACAACACATTAATTTTCCACACATTCCGGATACTCGATCACTTCCTCGATGAACAACTTGTTGAGCCTCAGCCATCTCTGAAGTAATTGAAGAAAAATCTTTAATATGACGCTGACAACATAATCCCCTCCCACAATGACTAAGATCACCCATCACTCGAGCTTCATCACGACTACCAATTTGAGTTAAGCGAATTATACCCTTAAAATATGAAGACAATTCTTTAACCAAATTTCTAAAATCAACTCGATTGTCAGAGTAAAAGGCAAAATTAATTCTATTTTTATCTAAAGAAAAATGAACATCAATTAATTTCATCGGCAAATCATATTTTTTAATAACTTGTCGGCAATAATCTAGAGCTGATTCTTTTTCATCTTCAGAAATCATTTTATCTAAATCATTTTCTTCGGCTAAGCGTATAATCGGCTTAATATCATTTTTTTCTTCATTAGTAATTTCAGAAATATCCTTGAAATCAAAAATCCTACCAATTTCCTGACCAAATTCAGTTTCTACAATAACATAATCTCCAACCTTTAAACTATTTAAGTCAGTGAAACTAAAATTATATTTTTTATCCCAAGAAGCAAATTGTACTTGTGCTATTTTCATGGTTTAAAAATTATAGAGAATATCTAACGAATTTTATAATATTAGCTCCCTCTAAAATATCTCTGATTTTCTTTTTATCATCCTTGATATATTCTTGATCAACCAAGCAAACCTCAGAATAATATTTTTTAACCTTACCTTGCATAATATTATCAATCATATTTTCTGGCTTACCCTCTTTTAATAATTGTTCACGATAAATGTCTTTTTCTTTATCTAACTCTTCAGTTGGAACCTCTGATTCTTCTAAATAGCGAGGATTAGCAGCGGCAATATGCATAGCAACATCACCAGCCAAATCTTCCTTACCTGATTGATCTAGGGCCACCAAAACTCCAATTTTACCACCTAAGTGAGAATAAGCTGAAACTGTTTGGCCAGTAACAATAGCTACTCTGCCTAAAGCAATTTTTTCTCCAATAACTCCGCTTAAAGTATTAATTTGGTCTTCTACAGTAGCTCCATCTAATTCCATTTTAGCCAATTCTTCAGCATTATTTGGTTTATTGGTTTTAACCACTCCCATTATTTTCTCAATCAACTCTTGAAATTTTTCATTCCTAGCCACAAAATCAGTTTCTGAATTTAATTCTACTAAATAAGCCTCAGTTTTATCAGAATTAGTCTCTACTTTTATAATTCCCTCGCCAGCTTCACGCTCACTTCTTTTAGCTGCCTTGGCAATTCCTTTTTTTCTAAGAACTTCAATAGCTTTTTCTAAATCTCCCCCAACCTCATCTAAAGCTTTTTTACAATCAACCATTCCAGCGCCAGTTCTTTCTCTTAATTCTTTTATTTTTTCCATATTTTTATTTTTAATTAATTATAAATTAAGACAATTATTAAACAAATTAATCTAATTTAATATTTTTAGCATTGATCAGATTTTCTTTAATAGTATCCAAAATTAAATCAACAGTCTTAGTAGCATCATCATTAGCCGGAATTGGATAAGCGGCTAAATCAGGATTAACATTAGTATCACAAACCGCAATGATTGGAATATTTTTATTTTGAGCCTCAACCACGGCAGTACTCTCTTCTTTTAAGTCCCAGATAAAAATAGCATCTGGCAATTTTGTTAAACCTACTAATCCTCCAACTCTCTCTTCTAATCTCTTAATTTCACGATCAAAGTCTAATTGCTCTTTTTTAGTATATTTGGCTAATTTTCCACTTTCACGATCATTAATTAAATCTTGATATTTTTTAATAGATTTTTTGATAATAGGGAAATTTGTCAAAAGACCTCCAATCCATTTTCCAGTAATATGAGGAACCTTAGCCTCTTCGGCCATTTTTTTCATAGAGCCCTTAACTTGTTTTTTAGTACCAACAAAAAGAATAGTCTTATCTTCTTTGATAAGCTTAATCATATACTCTAGAGCCAATTTTAATTGCTCTTGAGCTTTTTCTAGGTTAATAATATAGATACCATTTTTCTTAGTAAAAATAAATGGTTCCATTTTTGGATGCCAACGATTAGTGCGATGACCAAAGTGCATACCAGCCTTCATCATCTCTTCTAGTTTTGGAATATTCATATTTTTTTCTTTTACCTCGTAAAATTACGAGCCTCTGTTTGCAAAATTTATATTTGTTTTAATAATATAAACAAGAAAATTTGAGCAAACATGTTTTTTAATTAATAAAAAGCCTAAATCTTCCATATTTAAGCTGTTTACATATTAGCTAATTTGAGAATTAAAGTCAAGCCAATGACTTGACAAATATAGTTAAATATATTTAAATAATATATAGTTATTTAACAATTTAAAAGAAAGGATTTATCATGAGAAAAATACTGACAATATTACTTGCCTCAATGATTTTTGTTAGCTGCAGTACTGCAACCTACATATTAACAGACTACGAATCTTCTGTTATAATTGAGAATAAAACTGATTATGACCTAGTTATCGTGGTTAATTCTATGGACACGCTAAGGATAAGATCGGGAGAAGGGGGAACTTTTGGAAATAAAGGAGAAAAAAGAATAAACAATTCTTTTGAAATTTATTTTACTTATAAAAAAAGAATTAGGTATAAATATATTGAAAGAGTTTTTACTTCTAAAAATTATTATGCTGACATTTGGGTGATCAAAAATGCCGACCTGTTCTAAAACATAAGTGCTTTAAACAAGCACTTTTTTATTTTTCAAAATACTTTCCATATCTATATAATTTTTACACAACATAATTTTACTTCTTAATTCCGAGGCTCCAGCAAAATCTTTTAAATACCAAGCTAGATGACCTTTGAATTCATTAAAACTAATTTCCCCCCTATTTTCTTTAGTTAATTTTAAATGCCTCAGTGCTACTTTAATGGATAATTTTTTCTTATCCTCTCCAAAAATATTCTGAAAATCCCTGGAGAATATCCAAGGCTGACCCAAAGCACCTCTTCCGATACCCACTCCATCAACCCCAGTTTTATTCATAATTTCCACTGCCTCATCAAGACTATTTACTCCTCCGTTAGCTAAAATTATTCCTGAAAAATAATCTCGACTTTTTTTAATTATCTCCAAGTCAATTGGTCCAGAAAATAATTGTTTTAAGGTTCGACCATGAATCATCAGAGCTGAAACTGGTAAGTCTGAAATATTTTTTAAAAATTTTATCAAATCAACTGAAAAAGCCTCGGTCCTAACTTTTATTGATAATGGCAACTTAGTGTTCTGCAAAACTGCTTCAATAATCTCTCGACTCAATTTTAAATCAGACATTAATTTAGATCCGGCCCCCTGTTTTAAGACCTTCCGAACAGGGCAACCGAAATTAATATCAATTCCATCGGGCTTAATCTCCTTTTCAATAATCTTAACAGCCTTAACAAAATGATCTTTATTAGAACCAAAGATTTGAACAATATAAGGTCTTTCTTTTTTATTAAATTTTATCAATTTCAAAGTCTTGGCTGGATTATAATTAAGAGCTGAAACCGAGGCCATCTCACTATAAACCACATCAACCCCATATTCTCGACAAAGTAAACGAAAAGCCGAATCTGTAAATCCGGCTAAGGGAGCTAGGGCTAAAATTGGTTCACCCTTTTTATTTTTTTTTAATTCTTGCCAGAAATTTTTCATCTTCTTATTTTTTTATTAATTCCATTTTTCCGTCTGGCAAATCATTAACATCATAACCAAAATTTATTAATTGTTGCCTAAGATCGTCAGACCTGGAGAAATCTTTTTCTTGACGAGCGTTTTCTCTTTCAGTAATTATTTTTTGAACTTCATCCGAATATTCTGGCGCTAGACTTTCTTTTCTAATAGTTTCTAAAAAATCTAAACCCCAGATATTATCAAAGTCTAAAATAGTTGCCAATTTATCCTCATTACTCAAATCTGATTTTAAAATTTCAGGAATTAATGACAAAGTCTTGGGCGTGTTAAAATCATCCAATAAACATTCTAAAAATTTATCTTTAAAATCTTTATTAATCACACCAATCTTATCTCCCAATTTCTCTATCTTATTAATTAACCCAGTCAACCCTTTTTGAGCCGCCTTTAAAGCTTCAAAAGTAAAATTTTGTCTAGATCGATAATGGGCTTGTAAATAAAAATAACGTAAAGCCATAGGAGAAAAACCCTTAGATTCAATATCATCTAGGCTATAAGCCGTTCCTTCGGACTTAGACATCTTACCATCATTTAACAATAGGTGTTCATTATGAATCCAATAATTAGCTAATTTAACCCCATTGGCTGCCTCGCTTTGAGCTATTTCATTACTATGATGAACACTAACGTGCTCAATACCTCCCATATGAATATCAATAGTATCTCCTAAGTTTTTTTTAATCATAGCCGAACACTCTAAATGCCAACCAGGAAACCCATAACCATTTTCTACCAGAGGAGATAAAAATGGGGATGGCCAAAATTGTAAGGCATTTTTATGAGCCCCAGCCCTAAAAAACCATAAAGCAAAATCTCTGGGGTTTTTTTTCTTGGGATCACTAATATTTCCCCTTCCAGCCCCAATTTTATTTTTTTCTGGTTTGCGACCCGATAATTCATCATAGGTTTTGAATTTCTCAACTTCAAAATAAACCGCTAAATCGGTGACATAAGCATATCCCTTAACTATCAACAATTGAATAATCTCAATCATCTCGCCAATATTTTCTGTAGCCCGAGGTTTAAATTTTGGCTCTAAAATATTTATTTTTTTAGTATCGTTTTCGTAAATTTTTATAAATTTATCAGCAATTTCATCGGGTGATTTTTGTTCCTTCAATGATGTTTTCTCCATTTTATCTTCCCCCTCATCCTCGTCAGAAGTTAAATGACCAACATCAGTGTAATTTCTGACCATGGAAATATCATAATTTAAATACTTAAAAGTTCGATGAATAATATCAGCACAACAAGCTCCTCGCAAATTACCAATATGTTGAGTCCAGTAAACGGTTGGGCCGCAATAATAAAAAGAAAGACTACCAGCCTTAATCGGCTTAAACTCTTCTTTTTTTCTATTTAAAGTATTGTATATTAAAATTTTCATATTATTTTGATATTTTCTTCATTAAGCTAGCATAAAATTCTAAATTATTCAAACTAGCCCACTTTTGTCCCAGTCCTTCATTAACTTTAAATAAATGCTGCAAATAAGCTAAAGAATTATTGTTTAATTCCATTAATTTAGAATGTTTATTAATCTTTTCAAAATTATTAGAAAAAATAGTCTTTTTAATATTTGTTTCTTTGTAAAAATTAATTGATTTAATATCGTTTTGATTTTTAAATTGATAAAGCTTACCATGTCTTCCCTCTCTCGTTGGAATCACACAATCAAACATATTCCAACCCATTTTATAACAACGATAAATATCGGCTGGAGTTCCAATACCTAAGGCAAATTTAATCTTATCATCAGGAATAATTTTGGCAGTATAATCTAAAATATCAAATAAAAAATTACCCTCTTCGTCGATGGGCCGAGCCCCAAAACCATAACCAGCAAAAGAAAAACTTTCCCCCAAAAATTTTTTATCACTAATATCGAGCAAGCCATCCAAACATTTTTTTCGAAGCTCTCGACTAAGTCCACCTTGAATAACGGCTATTAATTTTGGCCTATTAGCTTCTGATAATTTTCTTTTTTTAATCTGACGAATATATTCCTGATAACATCTCTGGGCCCATTTAATTGTTCTTTCTACTGATAAATTAATAGATTTTTCATCAAAACCATGGGGAGGGCAATCATCTAAGCAAACTATAAAATCAGTCCCTAGGTCAAATTGGATTTGAATTGATTTTTCTGGAGTAATCTCGTGGCGAGACCCATCAATTGGTGACTTGAAAACAGCGCCATTATCATCAATTTTACCCAAAGATTTACTCTTATGAATTAGGGAGAATATTTGAAATCCCCCACTATCAGACAATAGAGGTCTCGGCCAATTCATAAATTTATGTATGCCACCAGCTTTCTTAATTATTTTTATCCCCGGTTGAAGATATAGATGAAAAGTGTTAACCACCAAAGCTGAAATACCCGAAGATAATAATTCTGAATTATTACACATCTTAATAAAACCACGAGTAGCATCTGGCATAAAAAGAGGTAATTTTATATCCCCATGTGGTGTCTTTATGTTGTTTATTTTTTTTATAGACATAATTTATATTATCTAACTCGTCCATCGTTACTAAAATTAGCAATGGAATCATCTTCTAACCGACTAGTTTTAGCTTCTGTTTTTTTATTAATAATTGATCCTGTCTCAATGTCGGTAGCCTCCAGAGAAGACCCGGAAGAAAGAATCATAATTTTATTATACTCAGCCTCAGTTGGAGTAATATTTACAGAAAAATTAACATTAACTTTGTCTACGCCCAAGGGCCAACGACTCAATGTCCAAAAAACTTTATTAGTAACAGGATCAAACATAATATTACCAGCACTAACATTAAAGTTATCTTCCCAAATAACATAAGAAGGTAAAAGTAATTCTATTTTTATATCTCGAAGTTCGTGCAAAGTGTTGCTTAGATTCCAATAATATTTAAAGGATGTTTTTTCTCCAACTACCGGAGGTAAAGGGCCTGAACCTACCGGAATATTATCCTCATCGAAATAAAGAACTTTTTCCTCCAAAGCTAAATCACTATTAATTTTATTAATAATAGTATTACTCCTATTGTCAGTTAATCTATCGCCATCATCTTCCAGCTCCTCAATATTACCAATGCTAAATTGGGCATAGCTTTTGATTTCCAAATTTTGTCCAAAGTCTATTTTATCAAAATCAGCCACCTTAATAGAGAACTTAATTTCTCCCCCCTCTCCAGGGGCTAATTCTTTTAAGCCCGAAATTTCTTGCGAACTCCAACTAATAGTTTTGCGACTAATCTTACCACCGTTAGAGTCCTTTAGACTTGTCCAATCTAAAAAATTACTATCTAAAACAGCCATAATAACCAAATCCTTCATGTTTTTATCGCCCTTATTAGAGTATTTAATAACATAATCAATATTATCTCCGAAGTTTATGGGAAAATCAGTAGAATTATCATTTTCCGATAAACTTAAATGTAAATCACTTTTAATCACCTCTAGATTGATTGGCTTCTCTAAGAACGTAAAATCCTTTTGATTTTCATCAATATATTTTAGCCCCCAGCTAAAGCTTTCTTGATCATTTCTCTTTTCACTAATTTTATATTTAAAATCAAGCTCCATTTTTTCAATCAAGGTATCCGTTGTTTTAGGAATTATTTTAAAACTATTATTATTTATTTTTTCAACAGTAATAATTTCAGAAAAATCTTTGTTTTCAATGTTTTTAACCGAAAAAATTTCTTCTGGGCCATTAAAATAAAAAACGAAATCTTTTATTCTTTCTAGAGGAAAGTTTTTTAAAGTGACTTTTAAAGGATATTCCTCTCCAACCAGAACCGTTGAAAAATAATCTTCTTGAAACTGAAAAGGCAAAGAACCAACCATAACGGAGTTAAAACTCTCTTTACTAAAATTAGAAGAAATTCCACTAATCTCATAACTACTCTTTACAGAAAGCAAATTATTAACCCCCTCCTTATTTATCATTTTTCCACGAATTTTTATTTTTCCACCTATCTTAGCCCCCAAACTCTCTATCAACCAATTTTTATTATCATCAGTTTTATCAATTGAATAAACCTCTAGTAAAATGAAATTATCAGGATAAACGATATTTAAATTAACATTATTTAAATTATAATTACTAGAATTTTTATACTCTATTTCGTAATAGAACTCCTCTCCTAAAGATATTTTTTCTGGAGATATTATAGAAATATCTAAAACCGAAGAATTATTTTGACTACCTTTAAAATAATTAAAAGCCCAAAAAGATCCCCCCACCACTAAGGCAAAAAATAAAATAAAATAAATAAAGGAAACTAAAAAACCTCTTTTCTTTTTAATTTTTATAGTCTTAAAATCTGGCAAATCACCATCATTGCTATATATCTCCATTAAATTACTCTCAATTTCACTCTCAGAAAAACGAGAATTTTTTGATAAATTTTCCGACTTTAATTCCGAAATTTTTTCTGACAATGCTTTTGGCTCACTGACTGACTCTTTTTTAATATTCTCTTTTTTTATTTCGTTATCGATTTTGTGTCTAGTAAAAAGGAAGTTGTCATTTTTAGTTTTTTTACCCATATATTTTAAAATTAATAATTATTCTAACATAATAACTAGATAGCGATCAGTTTCTAAATCTCCAGAAAACTTAATCAAATTATCACTATTAATGTTTTGTGGATAGGTCCAAATGGCCTTTAAATCAGTATTATTTAAAAAATTAAAAGCAAAATTAATATTACCAGAACCTGGCTGCTTCTGCCATAACAAAGAATAATTCTTTGAACTATTTCCATAAAAATTATGTGGTAATCGATATTCTATCTCTATTATTTGATCTTGTCCGGGATCCAACATAGTCCAATTAGCAAAAACTGTTTTTCCTGATTCCTGATAAATCTTTGTTCCACTGGATAAATCAATTTCAGCTCGATTCTCGCTATTCTCTAAAAGAGAATTCTTCTCATAAAAATCTTCGGAATCTTTAAAATAATTTTTGTCTGGAGAAGAAAACCCCTGAGCACTAAGCAGATTGCTCCCCATAGGCACATAAACCCTTAGCCAATTAACATTTCTAACTCCGTAAAATAAATCCCCCTTATTTCCATTATGTTTTCTAACTATAGTTAATTTATTTATTATCGATCCATCAGAATCTATTTTGGTTGACAAGGAATAATCATTAATAACAACCTTGTCAGTTTTACCCCCAGCAATATTAGAATTAATAATCATCAAATAATCAAGAGGAACTTCCTTAATTTGACCAGCCCAAGATCGACTCTCTACTTCATTCTGAATATCTTTATTTGTAAAATAAAGTAAAATATTTTTTTGTGATAAATTTCTTTCTATAATTTCTAAGCTTTTTATTAACAAGTCTTTATCAAATTGATTAGAAAATCTAATCATAATTTCTGACATTAAATCTCCAATTATTTTTTTTGGTTCATTTCGGGCCAAGATATCTCCAGATTCTATAGTAGAAGAGGCTATTTCTAGATCAGAAGCAAGACTACTCGTAGCCACCCTTTCTAAAATGTCAGTTTTTAAATCCTTGTCCTGATAAACCTCTGGTTGTCCAATAACCTCAACTACTTCTTGTATAATATCCCAATAATTATTTTCATCAATAATTACTCCGTATTTTTCAGTTAGGTCAACCGGTCCAATAATTTTTAAAATGTCACCTAAAATATCCGGAGTAATACTAATAACTCCGTCAACGCTGGAACCACCACTTTTCTCATAAAACCACATCAAATTCTTGGCTGACATTCTCCAATCTGGCCACCAATTAGCATCCCAAAAATACCAAATCGACTTAACTAAATGAAGTGGTTTAGGAGCCTCCACTAAAACTTTTAATCCCCCTTCGGTATCATAAGAACCTCCGGCCGGAATTTCGATATTTGCTATCTTTCCTCTTTTTAAATCAACAATAGCGTAACTACCAATAAATCCACCTGTGGCTCTAATTTCAGCATTGTTTTGAAAAACAATTAAGTATCTTCTATCAGAATCAATTCCTAAAAAATCTTTAATACCAGGAATTATTTTTAAAAAACTATTAAAATTACTTTCTAAAACGAGGGCCTTTTCCCTAATATCAATAAATTGGTTCCGATAATCTTCAGGTATAGAGGATGCTTTTATTCTCTTTAAATATTTATTAATTTTTTTAATATCATCTTCGGTTTCTTTACTATAAAAATAAAAATCAGAGAAGGAATTCTCATTACTTGAATCCGACAAAGATCTTATTAAGGCATCAACTGCTAAACTAAAATTATCTCCAGCCGAAGAAACGTATAAACCCACCCTAGCGATATCCTTAGACTCAGAAGCTAGTTTTATTTTATCATCCTTTGAAAAAGAGGCTAAAAAAATAACAAACTCATCAATTTTATTTAATTCCTGATTAATTAATAAAAATTTTTCTCCAGCCTGAAAAAAATTTTCTTGAGCCAAGCTCAGATTTAATTGAGAGAATCCCAAAGAAGCATCATTTAGATTGGATAGGGCCTCGAAAGAATAATTCATTAAATTATCTTGAGTTTTATTCTCTGACACCAACTTATAATAACTAAATAACTTAAAAGGAATTATCAACAAGAAAAGAAGTAAAACAAAATACCAAATAGATTTTTTAGGTGGAGAAGAATAAATTCGACTAATATCAAAATTCATTATTGGAATATTTTTAACCTTATCGACATTTTTTTTTTCTAAATGTATCTCTTTCTTGACCTCTCTCTTAATCTCTTTTTTAATTTTTTTTTCAATATTCTTTTTTACCCTCTTATTTATTTTAAAAAGAGGCTTTAGGATTTTTATAAAAAAATTTAATATATCCACAACCCAATCTGCAAAGAAAACAAAAATAGCTCTAATAATTTTATAAAGAAAAAATAAAACTGGATAAAAACTAGTTTTTTTAAATTTAGAAAAATTAAAAGGAAATTTAAATGAAATGCTTTTAAATTTACTAAAACGTTTTTCTCTTTTCAAAAAATCATCAGAATCATCTTTATTACCAACATTAATCTCGGGCTTATTTTTTTCTGTTATTTTTTCGTTTTTATTATTTCTTAAATCAACCACAAAACTAGATTGTCGATCATCCTGTAAAATATCAATTTTATGTTTTTTTATTTCCATATTTAATTACTGTAAATAAATTTTCCAAGTAGCAAAAGCACAATCCCACCAATTATATTTTTTACATTGCTCTCGACCCTTTTCAATCATTTTTGTTCTTAAATTATTATTAGATAAAATTAGGTTAAGCTTATCAAAAAAATCTGTCTTATTTTGTGGATCAAAGAAGATCGCCGAATCTCCTAATATTTCTGGCATACTTCCAGCCTTAGAGCTCAAAACTGGGCACCCCTTGGCCATAGCTTCGAGTGGGGGCAGGCCAAACCCTTCATATAGCGAAGGAAAGACATAAACCAAGGCCTTCTTATAGAATATCTCCAATTTATCATCTGGTACATATCCAGCAAATATTACTGGATTGATTTTTTGAGAAGAAAAAATTTCTTTAGCAAAATCTTTTAGACCCTTATAAAAATAATCCTCCCTGCCAACCAAAACCAATCTCAATTCATTGTTTTTATTGTAAATCTCTAAAAAATTTTTTATCAAAAAATTTAAATTTTTATGAGGATAAGCGTTTCCAACATATAGAAGAAAGGGGTTCTCAATATTATAATCCTTTAGAACCTCACTATTATCAAGTTTAGCTACAAATAAAGAATCTGTCCCTCTAGCTAAATTTGCCACCCCTTCATAAATAACTTTTATTTTTTCAGGCTTGATTTTAAATTGTTCGATAATGTCATTCTTAGTAAAATTAGAAACTGTAATAATTTTACGAGACTTATCTAAAGCTCTTTTAATAATCAATCGATAAAACAAATCCTTTAAACAATAAATCCAAGGACTTAAAGTAGTTGCTCTGGTTGTTTTAAATTTAGTTAAAATCAGATCGTGAATAGTCACAACAAACTTGGTTGGAACAAAAAAAGGAACATTAAAATGACAAAAATGAATTAGATCTAATTTTTCTCGCCAAATAAAAAATGGCATTACTATTTGCTCTCTTAGGGTGTACCAACGAACTTCAGTTAAGACCTTTTTAACATTGGGATAATTATCAATAACCAATTCATCAAAATTATCTTTTCTTAAAAAAATAACATATTTATTATCAGAATCTAGTTTTAAGATATTATCAACTATTTCTTGAGTATAGCGACCCAGCCCCTTCCCTATTGGACCATAAAAACGAGCATCAATACCAATTGTTTTTTTATTTTTATTATTCATTTATTTTTTATCCAAAAGGTAAATTGGCTGGAGGAGTTTTTTTAACTGATCTAGAATTGGCTTCAGTTTTTTTATCATCTTGAATATTTATTAATTGCTCATCCTGAACACCAGAGTCAACTTCTTCGTCTTTGTCGATTTTTTTATTTTTAGAAGAAAAATCTCCTTGTAATAATTCCTCTTTTAATAACTCAGTGTCAACCTTAATAGAGTCATCCAAAACCAAATTTGCTGGTGGTTTATATCTCTTAGAAGAAGTCTTTTGAATCAACGGAGCATTAGCCGTGGCTTCTATTGGGAAATGCCAAATAGTAGCCAATTCTTCTATATTTAATAGATATGGAGTACAACCAGCCCAATCATCCCTATTGATATAATTAGTTATCATATTATTCTTCTTTTTAATCAGGCGATTACCCTTGTTAAAATAAACTGTTTTAGTAGCGGTTCTTTTCATATCAGGTTTAAAGCTATTTAGATCTAAGGCGGAAAACTGCTTAATATATCCGACAAAACCATTAACTACTTTAGCTTTATTCATAACCTCTTTTTTAGCCAAATAAACAACCCTAATTTTACAAAGAAAACCAATCTTGGCTGACTTATTTTCAATTGCCTCTATTTTCTTTTTTTGTTTAGGCGTTAGCTCCATCATCGATAATTTTTTAAAATCATCTTTATCATTACTCTTTACATCACCCCAAAGAGAATAAATAGCTTCACTCAAATCTGAAATTATCTCTACTAATCCATCAATAATTTTATTTAAAAAACTAGTCTTTGGTTTTTTACCCAAAATTTTATCAATTTCTCCCTGCCCATCATCGACCCAATCAAAACCAGTTGGAGTAACTATAATCTGATACATTAGGTTTTCCCCTCTACGGAGGCTACTACAAAGCTCCATTAATTCAGCCATAGGATCTCTAAAAACTGTTTCATCGGGTCCAAAACGATGTTCAAACTCTTGATAGGTTTTAATAGGATACATATAATGAGCTGATTGAATAAATTCAGAGCCCCAAATATCATATTCATCATCTGGAAATTTTTTAGGGAAATTTTCACAATAATCATCTACTTCTATAATTTCGGCATCGGGATACTGCGAGTAAACAGCCGATTCCACCAAATTTCTAAACTGAATAGGGGTCCTAATTAAAAACTGAGTATACCCCTCTAGACTAACTATCTCAAAACTAAAGGACAACTGAAATTCACCACCAAACCATTTATCAAAAAAGTTTTGCGTTCCATGAGCACCACCCAAATAAGAAAATAAATTTTCAACTGCCAAAGGAGATTGAATATTACCTTTTGGAATATCAATAGCCAAAAAAATAAACTTATTAGTAGCTCCCCATTTACCCCTTATATAATTCAACCACAAAATCCGAACAGCCAACAAAAACATAATACCAAAAACAACCCAACCAAAATTAGCTAAAAAACGCCAAAGCATAACATCTGGAGGTAAATTGAAAAATGCTTGAACTGAAGTAAAATCTATAATAATATTCATAAAAACAATGATAAATTTAACATAATATATTTTAACATAATTTTTTAGCAAAATCAAAAAAAATATCACTATATTAACTATAGTGATATTTTGGAGTATTTGAAAATATTAAAATATTTTTTATTACTATTTTTGCCATTCTTTTAAGGCATAAATACCTCTATCAACCAATATATAGCGCTCATCCAATATCAACTCATTATGAACCGATCCAGAACTAACTTTTTTGTGATCAAAGCCAATTTCGTTGATTTTTTTAGCAATATCAGAAAAGTGCAAAGGATTATTTTCGTTTTTTAAAATTAAATAAATTTTATCAGCTATTCTTTTTGGTTTAACCTCTGGCCATTCTTCACTTCCCCAGGCTCCAAATTTATTAGCTTTAACACCCCTGACTGCCTGCATTAAAGAATAAAGCGGTTTATTTTTATCGATAATATCAGCCCATTCTGGAAAAATTTCATCCTTAAAAATATCCTTTAAATTTAACTCATTTTTAGATAATATTTTTTCTTTATAAAAAGAAAATGATCCCAATCCTTTTAAAATCTCCACCAACTCTTCAAAATGCAGAGTTTTTTTAATGTCATTTAATTTTTCTTTTAATTCTCCAACTAAAGTTTCTAAATAGTCAACAGCCTCATTTTTCAATTTAAAGAAAGAGGTAAACTTGTCAGACTTATCAACCCTTTCAATTTCTTCATTTAATAATTCTGATAAGATAAACTCTAAATAATTTTTATAGATATTTTTATCATACTTCAATCCTCCATCCATTCGACAAGATAAAACCGCCAAAATATCTAATAAAAAATCTTTTTCCATGATTCCTCCATGCTCCTCTAATAATTTACTAACGGCTACCTTAACTGACTCTAAATGAGTATTTAAATCTTCTATTTTTTTAATTTTTTTAAGACTGGCTCTTTCAATCTGTCTAACTCTTTCTCTGGTTAGGTTATGTAATTTGCCAATTTCCTCTAAGGTTTGGCGTCCTTCGTCTTTTAAAGCAAAACGACGAGACAGGATATCCCTCTCTCTTTCTTGTAATTCATTAAAAAGACTTTCAACAATTTCAACAGCATTAAGTCTAATTAATTCCTTGTTTTTTTGTTCTTTTAATAGTGTTTTCAGTAAATTTTCCATATATAAAAATATTAAATACTAATATAGCTATTTAAACATATTTTAATTAATAAGTCAAGTCCTTCATAAACTCTTCTATTTTTTTAATTTTTTCGGCATTAATTGGAGAAAATTTATGCTTTTCCTCTATTTCTGGGCGAATTTCTTTAAATTTTTGGAGTTGTTTTTTCTCAAAAATTAAGCCATAGAGAAAAATCTTAGCGAATCTAATTAAGGTTAAAAATTTAACTTTAGCAGAAAATGGTATCTTTCTTATCTTATACAAAATAATCAATTGATTTAAAAAAGATCTACTTCGAGAAATGTCTCTATTTTTAAAAGATAATAAATTTAAATATTTATTTTTAGACAAAGTTCTGTCATGATACATAATGGCCCGAGGAATAAAAAATATTTTTGCTCCAAAAATTTGAAGTCTATAAGAAAGATCAACATCTTCCTTGTACATAAACATTAATTCGTCAAAAAACTCTAAATATTCACCATTATAAAAAACCTTAACTAGCTCTTTTAAATTTAATAAAGCCCCTGCCCCAGTAAAACCAAAGACCTCTCTGGGTTCTTCATTTCTTCCAATCAAATCTTCTTGACCTTGATTAATATCAAAAAAATAATGAGATTTATTCAAGCCCAATCCGCAACTATCAATAATATTAGTTTTTTTATTATTTCTAAAATCCCAACACAATATTTTAGGAGCTAAGGCGGCAGCCTCCGGCCTTTCATTGAGAGCAAAAATTATCTCTTTAATAAAATTAATATCCAATATAACATCAGGGTTAAGCATTAAAAATAAATCATCACCCTCCTTGATTGACCAATTAATCATTCTATTATAAGCCTTAGCAAAACCTAAATTATTCTCCGATCGGAAAATCTTATAATTATTTTGGGTCTTAAAATGAACAAGCAAATAATCATAATTATTACTATAATCATGATTACTGTTATCAACTATCAAAAAACTAAATTCTAAGTCAGTCAAATATTTTTTAGCTTCTTCGACAGATTCTCCTAGGCTGAGGAGAAAGGATTTTAAATACTTAAAAGTTGATTGATTATAGGTTATAAAACCAATGCTTATTTTCATTTTATTAATAAATAAACAATAAAGCGCCGGAGCGCTTTGTTGTTTATCTTGAAATGATTAACGTTTTGACCATTGAGGAGCTTTACGAGCTTTTTTAAGCCCTGGCTTCTTTCTTTCTTTTTGTCTAGGATCTCTAGTTATATAGCCACTAGTTTTTAAAATTGTTTTAAATTCTGGGTCATATTTAACCAAAGCTCTGGCAATACCGTGTCTAACTGCATCTAATTGACCCAATGTTCCACCCCCTTTAACAATAATAGAGAAATTAAAGTCCTTAGCTTTAGAAACAAGCTTTAAAGGTTGTAAAACAATATTTAAATTTTCCTCTTTTTTAAAATAATCAACAGCCGGCTGATCATTAACGATGATCTCACCTTCGCCTTTTTCATACATTCTAACCTGAGCCACAGATGTTTTACGGCGACCAATAGCTTTAATGTATTTACCAGAAAGATCTACCTTAACTTTTTTCTCTTTAACAATAGGATCTTTGACAATTTTCTTCTTTTCAGAAGTCTTCTTAACTATCTCCTTTTTAACGGGAGTAGCTTTTTTAGTTTTTTTAATATCGCTCATTTTATTTAAAAATTAATGAATAACTAATATAATAATTAAACTATCTAACAATTAATCTTTTCAAAAGATCGTTTCTCATTCTGGTAGGAGCTAACATATCACGAACAGCTCTTCGTAAAACATTGCCAGGATCAGAGGTAAATACATCCTTCATCTTTTTCTCCTTTAATCCCCCTAAGTAACCAGAATAACTAAAATATTTTTTTTGATCTAATTTTTTTCCAGTAAATTTAGCCTTTTTGATATTTACAACTTCAACAATATCACCCAAATCTAAGTGAGGTTGAAATTCTGGCTTGGTTTTTCCTCTTAAAATATTAGCTGCTTGAGTGGCTATTCTACCAATAGATTGTCCTTCAGCATCAATTTTATGTGTCTTTCTTTCCATATTTTTTATAATTTATTTATTTAAACTAGTTATACTAACTCAATTTGGACCATTTCAGCTCCATCACCTTGTCGATTACCAATTTTTATAATACGACAATAGCCTCCAGTTCTGTCTTTGTATCTATCGGCTAAAATTTCCATAGCCTTATTTACGGCTTTCGGTTGTAAAATTATTTTTAATAAATTTCTTCTAGATGCTAAGTCTCCTTTTTTAGCAATAGTTACAATCTTTTCAACTAAAGGTTTAACCACTTTAGCCTTAGCTTTAGAGGTTTTAACTTTTTCATAAATAATTATACTAGAAGCTAAATTTCTAAGCATCAATCCTCGGGCCTCTTTAGTTCTATCTAATGTTTTAACTTTATTCTTGTGTCTCATATTATTGATTAAAAAAATTATTATTTTGTCTTTTTTGTTTTAACTACCTTTTCTGAAGTTTTTTTAGCCTTGGCTGGCTTTTCCTCTTCTACCACTTCTGTTACTATTTCTTCCTTTTCATTTTTTAAAACTTCTTCAGCCTTATTCTTATTTTCAATACCTAATAAAGCATTGAATTGGTCTACTAAAATTTTTACTGACTTATTAAAAGCCTCTTCAATAGAAATGGTTCCATCAGTTTTAACTTCTAAAACTAATTTGTCCCAATTAGTCATTTTACCAACACGAACATTTTCAACCTTATAATTAACTCCGAAAACCGGCGAAAAAACTGAATCAATTTCCATATAATCAACTTCCTTGCTTTCTTTTTTATCTTTTTCGGCTACAAAATATCCCATACCGCTAGAAACATAAATTTCTATACTTAGATTTCCGGTAGTATCAGTGATATTTGCTAACAATAATTCTGGATTAATTATTTCAACCAAACTATTCTTTTTAATATCTTTAGCAGTTACTTGTTTTTTGCCTTGAACATTCAATTCTAGTTTAATAACCTCATCTGTTTCTGTTAAAACTTTCAATCTTAATTGCTTTAAATTTAAAATAATATCAATAACATCTTCTTTTATTCCTGGCATTGCCATAAATTCATGTTTTGCTCCCTTGATTTTTACTCCCACCACGGCAGCTCCCGGCAAAGAAGATAATAATACTCTACGCAAAGAATTACCAATAGTATTCCCATATCCAGGAAACAAAGGTTCAATAATAATTGAGCCCTCGTTACTATTAACGTCTTGTTTAAACTCAATTTTTTTTGGTAAAGCAATTTTTTCCATATTATTTTTTAAAATTAATAAAAATTATTTTGAATAGAACTCAATAATCATGTGAGTTTTAATATTTGAAGGGATGTCCTGTTGTTTTGGCTCATGCAAAACCTTTAGAGACAATTCTTTAGCATCAACCGCTAACCAACTTTTTTGCTCTGGAGATAAATTTTTTAACTTTTCAGGTAAATCTCTGAAATATTTATTTTTTTGACAACTCTTTTTAACTTTTATAACTTGGCCAATCTTAACTTGGTAGGAAGGAATATTAACTTTTCTATCATTAACAGTAATATGACCATGATTAACTATTTGTCTAGCCTGAGTTCTAGAAGACCCTATACCAGATCTATAAATAACATTATCCAAGCGCATTTCCAAGGCTTTTAAAAAATTATTTCCAATATCACCACCCTTATTTTGAACTTTATCAAAAGTTAACTTAAACTGATCTTCACTTAATCCGTACATTTTTCTAGCCTTTTGTTTTTCATTTAATTGCAAACCGTAATCACTAGACCTTTTTTTACCTTTAGGTCCATGAAATCCTGGAGGATAATTTCTTTTTACCATAGCACATTTTGGAGAAGAGCATCTTTCACCTTTTAAAAATAATTTTTCTCCAATGCGTCGGCATTGTTTACATTTTGAATCTAAATTTTTTCCCATATTTATATTATTTATATTTGATTAATTAAACTCGACGTGGTTTTTTTGGACGACAACCATTATGAGGAACCGAAGTAGTATCCTTGATAGTAGAAATCTCCAAACCATTGGCATTTAAAGCTCTAATAGCAGCCTCCCTGCCTGTACCAACACCTGAAACAAAGACCCTAACTTCCTCTAATCCATATTCTTCTTTAGCTTTAAGGACGGCAATTTTAGCAATAATTTGAGCAGCGTAAGGAGTAGCTTTTTTAGCTCCTTTAAATCCAGCAACACCAGCACTGGCCCAAGAAATAACATTACCAGTTTTATCAGTTAGAGAAATTATAGTATTGTTATAAGTTGCGCTAATATAAGCGTTGCCAGACTTTACTTTTATATTTTCCTTCTTCTTTTTTTTCTTAATCAACTTCTTTTTACTTCTAGCCTGTTTATTCTTTTCTAATTTTTGTTTAATTTCTTCAGGCAAATCTTCGATTTCATTTTTATTTTCAGATTTTAAATCTTCGTCATCAGAAAACAAATCATCACTAGAAAACAAATCTTCGTCTTCAGTTTTTACCTCTGGAGTTTCTAGGGAATTAACCTCTGGTGATAACTCTTTTTCATTTTTGTCTTTTTTTTCTTCGGTCATATTTTATTTATTATTTGATATATATTAAAATTTAAAAACAGATTAAGTCTTTTGACTACCCGCCTTACTCTTACCTGATCCCATAGTAGATCTCTTATTACCTCTTACTGTTCGACTATTGGTTTTAGTTCTTTGTCCATGAACTGGCAAATGTCTGGTATGACAAATACCAACTCTAGCTCCAACCTCCTTAAGTCTTTTAATATTACTAGCCACTTCTCGACGTAAATCACCTTCAGTTAAAAACTTTTTTTCAATAATATCGCGCAAATTATTAGCTTCAGCTTCTTTTAAGTCTTTAACTCTAATAGAAGGATCAATATTAGCCATCTTTAAAATATCTTTAGAAAATTTTGGGCCAATTCCATAAATATAGGTTAAGGCTACCTCAATTTTTTTCTCATTAGGAATTGTTATTCCAGAAATTCTTACTGCCATAGTTTTATTTTATATCTTAATTTAAAAAATAAATAATTAACCCTGACGCTGTTTGTGTTTAGGGGTTTTACAAATTACATAAACTCGCCCTTTACGACGAACTATCTTACAGTCTTTACAAATTTTTTTTGCACTAGCTCTAACTTTCATAAATATTTGAAACAGTTAAAAAAGTATTTTAATCTGCTTTTCTTAATTACCAAATAAAAAACATTTTATCAAAAGAGGAAAATTAAAGACGGAAAACTATTCTGCCTTTACTTAGATCATAGGGACTCATTTGGACTCTAACTTTATCTCCTGGCAATAATCTAATTTTGTTCATCCTCATCTTACCAGATAGATGTCCTAGTATTTCATGACCATTCTCTAATTTTATTTTAAAATTAGCCGCTGGCATTAACTCTAAAATTTCTCCTTTTAACTCAATGAAATCTTTAGAATCTATTGTTGGATTATTTTGATTGTCCATTAACACAAAAAATCTTGACAAAGAAAACTTCTTTATCAAAATCCCTTAAAAATACAAAAATTAATATTTTAAAAATATTTATAAAGCAATTATATATTTATTTACTATTATTGTCAAGAGGCATTAAAACGGCCTTAATTCTTCTAACTCCGGAACTAGAACTCTCTTCTTTTTGTATTTTAAAAATACCCAAATTTTTTAAACTTTCTACATGAGGACCTCCACAAATTTCTTTAGAAAAATCTCCTACCGTATAAACCTTAACTTTTTCTCCATATTTTGATTCAAAGATTCCAGTTGCTCCCATATTTTTAGCCTCTTCTAATGTCATCTCTCGACAATCAACCTGATATTCACTAGATATGATATTGTTAACCATATCTTCTACTTCTTTTTTTTGTTCATCAGTCATCTTTTCAGGATGAGAAAAGTCAAAACGCAATCTCTCAGCAGTAATATTACTTCCCCGTTGTTCGACATGCGAACCTAAAACTCTCCTTAAAGACTCTAGCAATAAATGAGCTGCGGTATGTAATTTAGTGGTAGCTTCACTTTGATCGGCTAGTCCCCCCTTAAATTTCCCAGAGCTAGCGGTTTTAGACAACTCTTGATGACGAATAAATTCTTTTTGGTATTCTTCTTTAAAATTTGGAGTTTTTTTAATTCCTTTTTCTAAAATTATTTCCTCAGTCATCTCCAAGGGGTAACCATGTGACTGGAATAAATCAAAAGCCATTTGTCCATTAATACCAACCGGGGAGTTTGCTAAGGAAGTTAGAATTTTTTCGCCTCTTTCGATCATTTTAGAAAATTTTTGCTCTTCCTCCGACAAACTCTTCAAAATAAAATCTTTATTTCTGGTCAATTCTTGATAATCTTCTTGATAAAAATCAACAATCATTTTAGCGGCCTCTAAAATAAACCCATCTTGAACAATGCCCAATTGACGAGCTGAACGCAAAGCTCTTCTAATTAAACGTCTAATTATATAACCCTGATCTGTATTTGAAGGATTCATTTTTTTATCATCTCCTAATAAAAAAACAGAAGATTTGATATGATCGGAAATTACTTCAAAATATTTTTTATTATCTTCATACTTTTTGTTAGACAATTCCTCTATTTTTAAAATAACATTATACAGAGAATCAATTTTAAAAATATTATCTACATCATTAACGGCCATAACAATTCTTTCTAATCCACCACCGAAATCAACATTTTTATTTTTTAATTCCTCCCAACCATTAGAGCTTTTTTGATATTGCATAAAAACTGAATTCCCAATTTCAACAAATCGACCACAATCACAATTGACGTGGCAATGAGGACCAAACTTTAAATCGTGTTCTTTACCCGTATCATAAAAGGTTTCGCTATCCGGACCGCCCAACTCCCCTACAGCGTCACCTCTTTGCCACCAATTCTTATCACGATAAGCAAATATTTTTTGTTTAGAAAAATCTATTTTCTGGCCCGATCCATTATCACCTTTATTAATAGTTTCTGGGCCCTCTTCGACTACAACACCATATTTGGCATATATATCCTTTAAAATACCAATAGCTTCGTTATCCTTTTCTATTTTCAAACCATCACCCACGTAAATTGTTTGATAAATTCTATTTATATCCAGGCCCAATTCTTCAATCAAGAATTCATACCACCAATTGAGCTGATCTTTTTTAAAATAATCACCCAAGCTCCAATTTCCTAACATTTCAAAAAAAGTATTATGGCGACCGTCTCCAACATCGTCAATATCCTCGCTGCGGAAACATTTTTGACTATTTGTTAAGCGAATTCCAGCTGGATGTTTCTCTCCCAATAGATAAGGAACTAGTGGAGACATTCCAGCATTTACAAACAATATTGTAGAATCATTTTCTGGAATTAAAGAAGCACTAGAGATTATACTATGCCCCTTACTCTTAAAAAAATCTAAATATTTTTGTCGTATTTCTCTAGTAGTCATAAAAAATAAAATAAGTTTATAAAATATTAACCTCTTCCTCAAGTTCAATCTTAAAATTCTCTTTAACTTCCGATTTAATTTGCTTAACTAATTCCAAGACATCCCTTTGAGTTGCCCCTCCATGATTTACAATTATTAAAGCCTGCTTTTCATAAACACCCACTGCACCAAATCTTCTTCCCTTAAAACCACATTTCTCAATCAACCAGCCAGCTGGAATTTTTATTTCACTATTATTTACAAAATATTTCAAATCAGAATACTGGCTCTTTAACTCTTCAAATAAATCAGTTTTAATAATAGGATTTTTAAAGAAAGAACCGGCACTAGGTAAAATAGCTGGATTAGGAAGTTTTTGATCCCTAATTTCCCTAATAATTTCAGTCAATTGTTTTAAACTTGGCTTAATTAAATCTTTTTCCTCTAAAACCTTTTTTATATCAGGATAATCTAATTTTAATTCTCCACTTCGTTTTAATTTTACCTCCACCCAAAGAATAAAATATTTTCCCTTTAATTTATTCTTAAAGATACTATCTCGATAACCAAATTGACAATCTTTTAAATTAAAATATTCCTCTTTACCAGTTTCTAAATTAATAGCTGCTAAATTATAAAAAACATCTTTTAGCTCCACTCCATAAGCTCCAATATTTTGTACCGGAGAAGCCCCGACTGTTCCTGGGATATAAAAAGTGTTTTCCAATCCATATAGATTCTTTTCAATAGCAAAATAAACCAATCTTGACCATGGCTCTCCACTGTGAGAGCGAACAATAACCTCTTGTTCATTTTCTGAAATAATTTCCATGCCTTTTATCTCGTTTTTCAAAACTAAACCAGGAAAATTTTGATCAGAAAATAAAATATTGGAACCACCACCTAAAACAAAAATATTTTTTCCATTTTTGTTAGCCCAAGCCAAAGCTTCTAATAATTCAACCTTATTTTCAATCACTGCAAAGAAATCAGCCTGACCTCCAATTTTAAAAGTTGAATAATTATTTAATTTTATATTTTTTAAAATTTTCATTTTTAGAAAATAATACTTTATTAAGATTTTATATTAAGCCAATTATAGGCGACCTTAAAAACATCTCCCGCTCCCAAGAATAAAACAACATCTCCCGGACCAACCTTATTTGGCAATTCTTTTTCAGCTACTTTTATATTTTTTAAATAGGCTACCTTTTGTTGATTATTTAAATTTTTATTATATTGCCTAATTTTCTTTATTAAATCAAGACTAGAAATATTATCCTTCTTTTCTCGAGCTGAGGAATATATTTCTATTAAATACAAGTCATCACTTAAAACAAAACTCTTAGAAAAATCATCCAGCAAAAATTTAGTTCGGCTAAAAGTGTGAGGATGAAAAACGGTAATAATTTTTTTATCTGGATACTTCTGTTTAACAGCCTCTAAGGAAGCCTTAATTTCGCTAGGATGATGAGCATAATCATCTATAATAATAGCTCCTCTATATTCACCCAAAACATCAAATCTTCTAGCCGCCCCAGTGAAAGAAGCTAAGGCCTTTTTAATTTTTTCGATAGGAACGCCTAATTCCAAAGAAGTGCTAATCACCGCCAAAGCATTCAAAATATTATGACGACCTGGCAAAAAAATCTTAAATTCCCCTATCATTTTTTGTCCGCAAAAAAGACTAAAAAATTGATAGCCCCCTCTAGTCTGACAATTTCTGGCCTGATATATTTTTTTATATTTAATCTTTTTATTTAAAATCGATTTATCAATATAATAACCAATAATTCTGCCTGAACATTTTTGTAGGATCTGTGAAGATTTTTTATCCTCCATATTAGTAATTAAAAAACCTGATTTAGGAATCTTTTTAATAAACTCGGAAAAAACCTTAATATAAGCCTGATCATTTTTAAAATAATCGGGATGATCAAAATCAATATTATTCAAAATAATAGCCTTAGGATTAAAATACTTTAATTTATTTTGATATTCATCTGATTCCGCTAAAAAATACTTAGATTTTCCAACCAAAGCGCTACCCTTAAATTGCTTAACGTAAGAACCTGTCAAAACATTAGGCGATATTTTGCTTTTATGTAAAACATAACCCAACCACGAAGTAACTGTTGTTTTACCATGACTACCACAAACCGAAATTCCAAAATAATTATCAAATAAAAATCCTAGAGCTTCGGCGTAAGAATAAGTCGGAACATTCTTGTCTGCAAAATATTTCATTTCAATATTATTATCCAAGGTAAAGGCCGAAGAATGAATAATCACATCAATTTTATTAGGAAAATCTCTTAAAGAAAATCCTTGTTTAACTCTAATCTTAGAATTAAACAAAGTCTTATCAGTTGGAAACATATCAGAAACATCTGATCCGCTAATCATAGCCCCTCGGCCCCTAAGGAATTGAGCTAACATGGCCATCCCCACGCCCTTAATTCCAATCATATAAATATTTTTTTTATCTCCAAAATTCATTTTTTTAGTATTGTTTTACTTTACAGTAAAATAATTATATCATATAATAAAAATATAGTAAAAATATTTAAAAAAAACAACCAAGTCTAAAAATCGTTGACAAAAATCATCAAAAATGTTATAATATACTTGTATTTTAATAATAAATTAATAAATAATATGGAAGAAATAAAACAACAAAAAATGTCCGAAAAGATTGAAAAAGATACTAAAATTGTAGCGGAAGATACTCTATCACAAGAAGAAAAAAAAGATCGATTAGATAAAGAAATTCCTGGTAAGCTTAATTTTAGAGAAGCCACCAATGAAGAAAGAGAAAAATTAAATGATAGAGTTCCCACCCCCCAAAAAGAAGCACTTAAGATATGTGCTAGAATTTTTAATAAAGAATGTCTTCATCCTTGGTACACAATTGGTTCTATTGCTTTTTTAATTAATGCCAATGAAAGTAAAAAACAGCCAGATGATATTGATATAATATTTCATGAAAAAGATTTTTCAAAAATAAAGGAAGAATTCACCAAATTAGGATTTGAGAGCGGAATATCTCAAAATACTGGATGTCCATATGTTAAGGGCAAAATAAAAGTTTTAACTAAAAACGAACAAGGAATAGAAGAGACCAAAGAAATTGAAATGGAGGCTTTTGGACAAAAAACTGATACTCCTAATGGACTAATTAATCCAGGAGCAGTTAACACTGATTATAATATTATTAAAAACTCTCTTTCGGAGGATTCATTAGAAGATTTCAATATCTTAGACAGAGAGGGTCAAATAGAATTATATTTTAAAAATCTAACAGAAGAGATAAAACATTTTAATTTCGAAGCTTCTCTGGAAAATTACGAAAAATTTGGCGAAGAATATTATTCTAAAGATAAAGCTGGAAAATTTATCAATCGCCTAGCTAATCTTTTTGAACTAAACAACAATAATGCTAGGGAGATTATTTTTAAGGCTGGAAGAATTAGTGTTAATGACCTAGAAAAAAGAAAACTATTAAAAGAGTTTTTAAACATATCAAATAGTTTTTCGGAAAATATTAAATTAGGAGATTTTGATAATTTTGAAAATGATACCAGAGAAGGTAAAAAAATTGAAAAAGATGTTTTAGAAGTTTTAGATAGCGAAGACATTCAGGACTCGGTAGAAAAACTAAAAAAAACCATCAATTCAGAGATAAAAAATTTAATATCCACCTATAAAAATATAGAAAAAGAAATAAAAGAAACTGATGAAAACAACGATCTCAAAGAAAACCTTTACAACAAAATAAATAGTATAATTCAAGAAAAAGAAAAAATCGCCAAAATTCTTTTAAGCGATTACAAAAATATCGATATCTCTAAAAACAATTACAAAAATCTAGCTCCCTATATTTTTTCAGTAAAATTTATTCAAAATTATTTGCACCCCTTCACTAAGAAGATAGAAAAATTTAAAGAAGAATTAGCTAAAGAACTAGCAGCTTAATAAAGACTATTTAATTATACTTTCAATAATGGCAATCATCTCTTGGTTGCCATTTTTGATTACTTTAAAAATATTCTGAGACAACTTATTTTTTAAATTATCATCTAATAAAATATTTTTTATTTCCTTAACAAAATTATCAGAAGTTAAATTATTCTCTGACAAAACAATAGCAGCCTCTTTATTCATAAATTCAAAAGCATTAAACTCCTGATGAGAGTTAGGCATAGGAATAAGTATGCTAGGTTTAGATAAAAAGGACAGCTCAGTTAAAGTGGCCAGACCACAACGGGAAACTACTAAATCGGCCAAAGACATCAATACTAACAAGTCTTGGTGATCGACAAACTCTATCTTCGAATAATTATCGTGATTAAAATTATTTTCTATATCGCGCAAAGACGAGCCAACAACATGAATAACCCTAGAAAATTTTATTAAATCGTTTAAAGAATCTTTTATTAATTTATTAAGAAATAAAGACCCTGTTCCCCCTCCCAAAACTAATATCAAAGGCAAAGAAGAATCTTTTATTTTATATTTATCTAAAACCTCGTTATGAGATAATTTTGTCTTACTAAAATCAGGCCCTAAATTACCAATCAATTTAGCATTTTTTCCATAAGCCTTCAGAGAAGTAGAAAAAGTAACAGTAATAATATTAGCAACCCTGGACATGATTTTATTAGCCAATCCTGGAACCACATCTTGTTGATGAATAATGACTGGAATTTTTAATATCCAAGCAGCCCAAGACAAAGGTACGGCCACAAAACCTCCGGCGCTAACGACCAAGCCAGGCCTTTCCTTTATTAACAAAAAAAGGGACTGCCAAAAAGCTAAAAATATTTTAAAGAAATCAATAAAATTCTTAAAAGAAAAATAACGACGCCACTTACCACTTAAAATTGGTCGATAAACAATTCCCTCTTTTTTTACCATTTCAACTTCTAGCCCAGAATAGGTTCCAACAAAAATAAAATCGAACTTATCTTTTAAGTCTCTATAGATTTGAAAAAGTGGAGTAACTGAGCCTCCCGTTCCACCACCACTTATAATTATTTTTTTATTCTTGTTCATAGGCTATTATTTATTTTTTTCTATCTTCTGTCTATCAATGCTTACCAATATTCCACAAGAAGCCAATAAAAACCAAAGGGATGTTCCACCAGCACTAACAAAAGGAAGAGGTACTCCAGTCATAGGAATTAAATTAATCATTCCGCCAATATTTAAAAAGGCTTGAAAAAATATCCAAACAGAAATACCAACCGCCATAGAACGACCATACATATCCGGAGCTCTCTTGGCAATCATTATTCCTTTATAAAAAATAAAAAGATAAACTAACAATAACAATACGGAACCAACAAAACCAATTTCCTCGGCAATAACAGGAAAAATAGAGTCAGCCCAAACCTCCGGCAAATAATTAAATTTTTGGATACTATTACCAAAGCCACGCCCCCAAAGACCACCAGAGCCCACCGCTATCAAAGACTGATTAACTTGATAACAAATATCTCTATCAAATTCTGGATTCTGTAAACACCTTATTCTATTAATCTGATAACTCCTCATTAAACCATCTGAATCTGGGTTATTCAAATTTGATAAAAAAATTAGAGATGAAAAAACAAAGATCAAAAACAATATTATTAATTGTTTCATATTACCCTCGGCTACAAAATAAATCGACAAGGCAATTGTAAAAACCAATATAAATGTCCCCAAATCAGGTTGAGCTATTAATAATATTCCAATTAGAGAAACTACCGATAAAAATGGTAGTAGTCCAGTAGAAAATTGTTTTAAATCATCTTGCCGACTCTCAACCCAAGCCGCCAGATAAAAAATAAGTAATAACTTTACTGCCTCAGCCACTTGAAAAGACTGCCCAAAAACAACTATCCAACTATAGGAGGTACCAAATTCGGCTCTAACACCCGGAACAAAAACTAGTACCAATAAAGATATAGCCAAGACTAAAAAAAATAAGGAATATTTTCTCAAAAAATGATAATCAATCTTAGCTAGGACTAAAAAAGATATTAAGCCCAAAGAAAGACCAAATAATTGTTTTTTAATATAATAATAAGCATCACCAGTATTAGAATGAGCTGTTACTAAAGAAGCGCTAAATAAAATCACTAAACCAAAAACTACCAATAAAAGTATTGTGATCACAAAAGATCTATCGATCGAACCACTAGCAAAAAACAATTTAACCCTAGGAGCATTATTAGTTTTTCTCTCCTTGGGGTTTTCCAGCCGTCTTGTTTCCTCTCTCTTAAACATTTTATTTTAATTAAAAGTTTTATCAGCAAAAAATATCAAAAGACCTAATAAGGCCATTACTCCTGACACCAACCAAAACCTCATAACAATTTTACTCTCTGGCCAATTTTGAGCTTGAAAATGATGATGTATAGGGGCTGATAAAAAAACTCTCTTTTTTCTAATTTTTCTAGATAAAATTTGAATAATAACTGACAAAGATTCAATTAAAAAAATAAACCCAATAAATGGCAAAATCAAAACATTATTAGTAAGCAAGGCAATTATTCCCAAGGTTATCCCTAAGCTCATGGACCCAGTATCGCCCATATAAAATCTAGCTGGCGGAATATTAAACCACAAAAACGCTAATAAAGCTCCAATAATAACGGCACAAAAAGCTGCTAAATCATATCTACCCATCACAAAAGATATTACTCCATAAGAAGCAAAAGCCACTAAAAGAGTTCCTCCAGCCAAACCGTCCAAACCATCGGTTTCATTAACCGAAAAAGAGGTTGCCACAATCACGAAGATAAAGACTGGAATATACCACCAACCAATTTCAAAATAACCTAAAAAAGGAACGTGAATAGTGGTCCAATCTAATTTAAAGTAAAACCACAAAGCCCCAATAATTGCTATTAATGTATATATTAATAATCTATGTCTCATTTTTAAACCTCCGCCACCAAAAACGCCCTTCTTTCTAATATCCAACCAATCATCCACCAAACCAATAAGAGCCGAGGCCACCAAAGCTCCTAAGGGCAATAAGGTTTCTTTTTGGGTCAAAAAATTAAAAGCAGAAATTAGTTTGTCCGGGAAAAGCAAGGATAAATAATAAAAGACCACAATAAGAAATAAAACTGTCCCCCAGATTAAAACCCCTCCCATAGTTGGAGTCCCAGCCTTATGAGCATGCAACTTGGAAAAAATTGGAGTATCGCCAGAATTTCTAATTTGCTTCCCTAGTTTATGTTTGTATAAAAAATTTGTTAAAATCGGAGTCCAAGAAACTGTAAAAATAAAGGCTAATATAAAAAGAAACAAAACTTTAATAATTTGAATTTCCATACTTATAATTAAAAATTAATTAAATAAAGTGAGAACAAAGACAATGCCAAAAAGATATTGATCAATAACAAAAACCCTAAAAGAAACTGAGCTAAAAATTTAAAATGATCTCTCTTTAACAAAATCAATAAAATAATTTTATTTAACAAAATAAAAAACAAGCTTAATAAAGGAATTATAAAAAAATAATTTTTGTTTCCAATCAAATCAATCCCAAAATCGACATTATAATGCAAAATAGAAATCTCCTGAGAAATATTTCTATGTATTAAATAAGCGCTAATCCAAAGCAATAAGTTAATAGAAATAGCCGACAAAAAATAAATTTTAATAAAAGCCTCTCTATATAAATCACTTGATAGAGCCTTAAATCTCTTTAAAAAAACAGAGATTCTTTCATATATTTTAATTAAAAAATCCATATCACTTATTTAGTTATTCTATGGTTTAATCTTAACATATTTAAATATAATATAAAATATGTTATTATTCCAGTGGATAATTAAAGAAAATTAAATTATGAAAGTATTTTGTGTAATTCCAGCCTATTATGAAGAAAAAAATATAGCCAAAGTTATTCAAAAAGTTTTGGATTACGTCGATTTTTTAGTGGTAATAGATGATGGTTCCAAGGACCAAACTTATAATGAAGCTATAAAAATAAAATCAGAAAAATTAAAAGTTCTAAGACATCCAATTAATCTTGGACAAGGAGCCTCTCTACAAACTGGCAATGAATATGCTATTCAACAAGGAGCTGATATAATAATTCATTTTGATGCTGACGGCCAATTTTTAGCTGAAGAAATTAAAAAAGTAGTTAACCCAATTATAGAAGAAAATGCTGATATAGTTTTCGGGTCTCGCTTCTTAGAAATAAAATCTGATATTCCAAGATTCAAAAAAAATATTATTATGCCGATGGCCAAAGTATTTAATTATGTTTTTTTTGGAATAAAAACTAGCGATCCCCAAAGTGGTTTTCGAGCTATGAAAACAGAAATAGCCAAGAAAATAAAAATTGAAAACAATAGAATGGCTCATTGTACCGAAATTCTAGCTAAAGCCCACAAACATAAATTAAAAATAAAGGAAGTTTCCATAACCGTACTATATGAAGAATTTGGCCAAAAATTTTCCGGTGGTTTAAAGATAATTAAAGACTTAATATTTAAAAAAATAAGTAATTAAAAATTAATTTTTAAAATATGATACAACAAGTAATCGCTATAATAATCTTATTATTTTTTATAGTTAAATTAGGAAGAGAATGGAAAAAGAAATCTATTAGTCTTAACGAACTTGTTTTTTGGTTAGTTTTCTGGCTAATCGGAGTCTTAATTATCGCTTTCATTAAACCGATTGATCAAATTGTAATGAATTTAGGGTTCTCTTCTTCGGGTATAAACTTAGTGTTCTACCTAGCAGTTCTATTTCTCTTTTACTTAATATTTAGAATGAGAATCAGGATGGTAAAATTAGAAAAAGACATCACTGATTTAAGCAGAAAGATTACTTTAAAATAAAAAATCCCTCAGATTTCAAGAACTTATTGTTCTAAAAATCTAAGGGACAAAGGATCAAAGATCCAAAGGGTCAAAATTTCAAAGTGTCCGAGGGACTAAGTACTAACTCAACTTGGGGACGACAACACGACGACGACAGCCAGCACCCCAAACGTAAGCATCGTCGAAATGATAAACGCCGACAATCAGACCATACGAATACACACCCACGCGGACGACAAAAAATTTATCTCTCCTAAAAAGTCTTCTTTTTTTGAAAAGAAAAAAAGTTCCATGGCCGTCTTGCCTTAAACGCTCGGGATATTTAACACAAAAATCAATAATTTGATCCTGTGTTAGGCACAAAGAATCAAGATCGTCTGATAGAGAGGTAAATATGTCTTTGAAAGTGGCATCTTTTACCATTTCATAAATTTTTACTTCTGTTTCCGGCGTACTTTTACTTTTCTTATTCAAATCCCAATTTTTAAAATCCTCATCCACATAAGAAGGAAATACCTCTCTTGAGTTGTAAATTGTTCTATTTCCGTTAAGTTCAGGAATAATAATTTTCTCATTTTCATACAAAACATTCAATAAACTTGATTTTTTCATGACTTATATATTTTAAAAGTTATTTTAAAAGAACAAAACTATCCAATTAAACTATCACAAATACTTATATATGTCAAACTACTTTTGACAATAATAAGTTCTACTTTCAACCCTAGGTCCACAATAAGTATCTTTTTTAATACTTAAAACCTTAAAACCATTATCCTCTAAAAATTTTCTCATATCATTTTCTGAAATGAAACTCATTTTAATAGGATACAGACCTAATTGTTGATATAAAAATTTTTCCGAAAAGCCAATCTTATTTAAAAGATTATACAAACGCCTAATTGGCTGTAAACGAAAAGTCCACGGAATTTTACTAGGCAATTGAAAAACTAACCCTCCACCGGATTTTAGAATTCTTTTAAATTCTAAAATATATTTTTTAATAAAATCTTTATCAGGTAAATGCTGTAAAACAATCCCCGAATAAATAAAGTCAAATTTATCATTATCAAATATTTCTAAATTATCATTATTCAAGAAGAATTCTACCGCTAGACCTTTATTAATATCTCGAGCCTTTTTTATCATCGCCTCAGAAATATCTGTTCCATTATATTTATCAAAATGTTTTAACCAATGTCTAGCTAAGCGTCCTACCCCACAACCAAAATCAAGCATCTCTCCTTTATTTAATTCTGGAAATATTTTCTTTAATTCAAAAAAGACATTTTCTACCTCAGCCTCTCCGGTTTTAATAAACTCATCTAAATTCCAATTATTAAACCTCTTACTATTATCAGATAGTACCGCCCAAAAAGGATCTGACTCCCCCAGGGCCTCCCAATTTTTTTTATGATTTTCAATTTTATTCATATAGAAAGAATTATTTTTTAAAATAAAATATTTTTATTTTTCCATTATTAATATCATAAGTCTCATCAGATATTATTTTCAACTCCTGAACAATTCTATCAAATCCCCACCAATAATCATTTGTTACCAAATAGACACTATCAGCTCCTAACTCCTTAATTAAATCCATCATCAAATCTCTATTAGGATTTTCAATCATTTTTAAATAATAATCATAAGGTAGCCCCCCGGTTTGGACTGAATAATAAAACCAAGAACCATAATACCTCTTAAAACCATACTCTTTAATAGCACTAGCCCCCACCTGTTGATTAGCTAAAACAATATAATTATCATTTTCTTTATGCTCTTCAATAAATCTCACTGCTATAAAATCATCTTGAGACACCGAAAAAGATCTAGAATTAAAATAATTATCTTTACGAGGATAATTTAGATACAAAGAAGATAATAATAGACCAGAAAGAAAAAACAGAATAATAATTTTAAAAAATATTTTTTCTTCCTTTATTTTTTTCATCAAACAAATAAATATTTCATAAAAAATCGGAATTAAAAATAGAAATGAGATAATCAATATCCTATTAGCATAACTACCCTTATCAATCTGACTTAAAAAAGGAAAATCAATAAATAAACTTAGAAAATAAGAAAACAATAAGGCGCTAGAATTAAAATAAAATATCTTTAGATCCTGACGATTATATTTGATCACAAAAAATGTCGTTAGCAAAAACAATAATAATAACCAAATATTTCTATTCAAACCAAAAAAATAAATAAAATTTAAAAAAATATTTTCTTGTCCTAAAAATTTTGGCACCCAATTAGAAAAATCAAAAGACATCGAAGTTAGTCGCCCGCCAGAAAATATTAATAATAATGGTAAAATAATTATTTGAGAGAAATAAGAAAAATATTTTAAAAATTTAACAAAAAACAAAGGTAATCTTATCTTTACATTAATACCACTAACAACGAGGCTATTAAGCCAGAAAATAAAAATAAAAATGATAGCCGGAACTCCAGCCAAAGGATGAATAAAAAATATTGTTAAAGCCCAGGAAAATAAAAATAAAAAATTATATTGATTATTAACAAAATATTTATTAAAAGAAAACAATAATAAAATTAACAAGAATAAAAAAGCTAAATTTTGTGGAACAGTATAGGTAAAAATAGAAAATGGCAAAATTAAGAATAATAATAATGGCCAAATCATTTTATTAAAACCTCTGTTTTTAAAATTAAAAATAAAGGTAATTGGTATTAACAAAGTTGACAATATCGGAACCAATAATTTATCTAACGACTCCGAAGAAAAAGGCCAAATTTTTAAAATAAGAAATTCTAAAACATATTGCCCAATATAATAGATAGTCTTGGGTTCAATTAAGCCGGAACTAATAATTTCCTTAATAGCACTTTGATGAAGTAATTGATCATAACCAAAAGCAATCTTGTAAACAAAAAAAGAGATGGAAAAAAATAAAAAATATAATAAAATTATAAAGAAATAAGAAGTCCGACTTTTTAAATAAAAATTTATAAATAATAATACCAATAAACCAAATAATAAAAACCAAAAATTAGCAGAAATAAAGCTCCAGGGGGAATTAATAGCCAAAAGACTACCGGAGGAGGCCAGCATTTTAAACAAAAAATAAAATAAAGCTAAAATCGAAATAGTTAATAATACTTTAGCAAAAACCCATAATTTATTATTATAATCATCAGAAAATACTGCTAATACTGATTTTTCTTGCTGACCTTTACAGGAAATGGTAAAATAAACAAACAGGCTAGTTAATCCTAATGCCCCCAATAAAGAAAAAATTACCACTAAATTATTGAGCCTATAAAAATAATAAAAAATTGAAGAAATATTAATCGTTAAAGATAAAAACAATAATAAAACGACTAGAATATTTTTCCTCATATAAGACCAAATTTTTTCTAAAATAATATTATTCATACCTATATAATATAGCAAAAAATTAAAATATATGAAAATTGCTCAAATTGTTTGCGTCTATCCGCCCTACTCTGGCGGAATTGGCACTTCAGCTCAAAAAATTCAAAAAACTTTATCTAACGAACATGAGAGTTTTGTTTTCACGACCAAAACTAAAAACAATAGCTCAGAAGATGACAAAAAAAACAATATTATCAGGCTAAAGCCATTATTAAAATTAGGTCATGGAGCAATCTTGCTATCTCTTTTTAAGAATCTAAAGAAATTTGATACTATTTATTTCCATTATCCCTTTTTTGGAACATCTTTAATGGTCTGGCTATTTAAAATATTTTACCCACAAAAAAAATTGATAATCCATTATCATATGGATGTTAAGCACAAAAATATTTTGTTTAAAATTTTAAGCTGGCCAGAAGAAATAATTAAAAAATCATTGTTCAAAAAAGCTGATTACATAATTAGTGCCTCACTTGATTATATTCAAAATAGCCAAATCAAAAAAATTTATAAAAAATACTCAAATAAATTTAAAGAAATTCCCTTCTCTATTAATACTAAGGAATTTAAACCCTTGGAAAATATTCAAAAAGAAAATATCGTTTTATTTGTTGGCGGATTAGATAAGGCTCATTATTTTAAAGGAGTTGATATTTTAATAAAAGCTATTAGCCAAATAAAAGATATTGATTGGAAATTAAAAATAATTGGCGAAGGAGAATTACAAAAAGATCTTATCAATTTAGCTAATAATTTAAAAATAGATAACAGAGTTGAATTTATCGGAAAACTAAAAAAAGAAGAATTAATAAAAAATTATCAAACTGCTAAAGTCTTGGTATTGCCTTCCATTAATAGTAACGAGGCCTTCGGTATAGTTCTAATAGAAGCAATGTCCTGTGGAACTCCAGTTATTGCCTCAAATTTGCCAGGAGTCAGAACTGTTTTTGAAAATCAAAAATCAGGCTTTAAAATAGAACCCAAAAACATTGAAGATTTAAAGAGCAAAATAGAATTAATTTTAAACGATAAAAAAAATTATCAAAATATGAGTCAAGCAGCCCATAAATTAGTCCTCGAAAAATATTCCGAAGAAGTAATCAATTTAAAAATATTAGAATTATTTAAATAATATGATTTTGACCCCTACAAATATGAAGATAGTTGTAATAAATAATCTATATAAACCTTATCATAAAGGTGGAGCTGAAAAAGTTTGTGAAAAAATAATCTCGGATTTACAAGATCAAAATATTCCTGTTTTTGTTATCACCACCAAACCGAAAAATTTATTTAAAACTAATACAGAACCCAAAACATATTATCTCAATTCTAATTATTATAATCTAGAAAAAAAATCTATATTTTATCGTTTTTTTTGGCAAATAGGAAATTTTTTTAATTTCAATCAATCTCATAAATTAAAAGAAATAATAAAAAAAGAAAATCCTCAAGTAATATTAACCAACAATCTAATGGGAATTGGCTGGAAAACCTTTAAAATAATTAAGAAGTTAAATATTAAACATCATCACATTTTGCATGACATTCAATTAATTCATCCATCGGGTTTAATGTTTTTTGGAAAAGAAAAAAAAATTAATTCCATTATAGCCAAGATTTATCAGAAATTAATAAAAAAAATTATCGGATCACCAGATTTAATAATATCCCCCTCTAATTGGCTATTACAAGAACATTTAGAAAGAAATTATTTTCCCAATAGTCAAAGTAAAATACAAAAAAATCCTAGGCCGTTCTCTAGTATAGAAAATTTAAAATTAGATAATGTTAAAAAGGATAAAGAAATAATAAATTTTTTATTCATCGGTCAAATAGCTCAGCACAAAGGCATTGTTTTTCTAATTAACACTTTCAAAAAAATTAATGATACCAAGATTAACTTGACTATTATAGGAGATGGTCCATTATTAGAAAAAATTAAATTAATTTCTCAAGATGATAAACGCATTAAAATTTTAGGCAAAAAAAATAAAGAAGAAATAGCCCTGGAATTACAAAAAAACGATGGTTTAATCGTTCCATCTAATTGCTACGAGAACTCTCCAACTGTTATTTATGAAGCTCAGGCTTTTTCTCTACCGATTATTGCCTCTAATTTAGGCGGAATACCTGAATTATTAAATTCAGATAATGACTTATTGTTTCACCCTAATAACGAAAAAGATTTAATTGAGAAGATAAATACATTAATAAAAAAGATAAAAAATACCAAAACTATTGACAAAAATAATATTTTATTATAACATCTATAAACTAATTTAAAAATATGGCTAATTTTGAAGACAATTTTTTAATGCACACTTTTAATGAGAATTCTGGAAATCTGCTAGAAAAAAACCTTCTAGCAACAATTGATGATAATGCTTACAAAAAAAATCTACAAGAAAAACTGGAAGAAATATTCATAACCAAAAATTATTCAACCTTTAAATCTAGTAATGACCCTATTGGCTTACTACTAGAATTAAAAAAAAGAAATCCAGAAAAATATCAAGAATTAAAAAGTGATTATGCTTCAGAAATAAAAAAATTCATTGAGGAGAGGGTCTCTAAAAATAGACATAAATTTTTAAATGAGTTAAGCTTGGAAGAACAATTTAAAATAATTGAGAAAAGCCAACCTAAAAATTCTGACCCCAGCGAACCATTGACTGGATTTGCCGATGATCTTCACGCTACCATAGTTGAAGAATTGGATATTGATTATGAAAATTTAGAATATTATACTGCTGTTAATTCTCATTTAGATTATTGTGGCGTTGATGCTTTTTTGAAATTTAAATATTCGGACCCAAAAGGAAAAGAAAAAGAGATAAGAATTTGTCTAGATATAACTAAAAATTCAGTTGGCGGGAAAATGGAGCAACAAAAAGAAAAATCTCGAGCTGGGGCAAAATCTTTATCTGATATTGTTATTTTCTCAGAAAATGAAAATTATTCCCGAAAAAGAATAGAAGACAAAGAATTAATAGAAAAGACTGCTAAAGAAATTATTAAAATATATAAACAAAAAATAGAGGAGAAAAATTAGTGAGCTATTTAACAAAAGAAATAATAGATCAATTACAAAGCCCTATCCCTAAAGAAATGTGTGCTTATTCAGTTTGCAAGAATTGTGGTGAGGTGGATTTAGTTGATTTCAAAACAGCTTTTGCTCTCATCCTTCTGATGCCGGAGGAAGAGTTAGAAAAAAATCAATCTCAAACACAATGGACAGATTATTATATCGAAACCAATTTCTGTCCAACCTGCCAGAATAATTCCAGCGAGGTGTCCATAAAAAGGATACCAAAAAAGACCTAAAAAGGTCTTTTTTTATAGATATTTAAATTTATATTATTTCAACTTAAAGACTTCTTCTGCCCCAGTCTTCATATTTTTTATTTTATACTCCCCTTTTTTAAATTCATCTTCTCCTAAAATAATAACGTAACCAATTTTATTTTTATCGGCATATTCAAAGGATTTAGAAATTTTTATAGTATTAAAACTAATTTCAACACGCTTCCCCTCTTTTCTTAGTTTATCAGACAAAGACAAAACCGGCTCATCTAATGTCTCGGATAAAATCGGAAAATAATATATCTCATTTTTAACACCAATTTCCGGCAAAATATTCCAAGATTCTAAAAATAATTTAAAAGTTTCATCACCAGGAGCAAAACCAATAGCCGAAAAACTCTCTCCTCCAAAAATATTAGCCAAACCATTATAACGCCCTCCACCAAACATAGCGCGATTATTATCTTCATGATTATCAAATAACTCAAAAACTAAACCGTCATAATAATCGAAACCCCTAATAACCTCGGGACTAAATTTAACATACTCTTCATAACCCAATTTTTTTAATTTTTGGATAATCTCTGACAATAAAATGAAGGCTGGAGTTTCTTCCATGTCAGGATTATTATTTATTAATTCCTCCAAACTATCAACGGTAATAAACTTTAAAACTTTATCAATTTGTTCATTATTCAAACCCAAACCTTCCATTTTACTAATAAGCTCATCACCAGTCATCTTATTATACTTATCCATCAAGCGCATTACTAAAATCTTTTGACTATCTTCTAGTTTTATTGAATCAAATAAATGATTAATTAAACCTCGATGATTTATCTTTAGAGTAAAAGATCCCTTAGGCGGATTAAAAGCTAAAACCAAATCTAAGCTCATTTGTAAAACCTCCAAATCTGATAAACGATTATCATCTCCAAAGATGTCACAATTTAATTGCCAAAATTCCCTATTACGACCTCTTTGTGGTTTTTCATTTCTAACAAAATTGGCAATAGAAAATAATTTCAAGGGTTTGGGCGAAGTATTATATATTTTAGAAACCATTCTAACAACACTAGGGGTCATTTCAGGACGAATAGCTAATTCTCGACCACCCTGATCAACAAAAACCATTAATTCTTTACCTCCAATATCTTCACCTGATTTAGCCCGATAAACTTCAGCGTTTTCTAAAATAGGAGTTAAATACTCTACAAAGCCATAAGACAAGCAAACTTGACGCCATTTATCAAAAATATATTTTCTAATATTCATCTCCTCTGGCAACCAGTCTTTAGTTCCTTTCACCTCCTGATTAGAAATAATTTTGTCTTTCATAATTTAAATAATTAATTTATCTTGTAACTTTTCTTTAGCTAAAATCTGAGCCTCTAATAAACTATCGAAAGTTCCAGCATCAATCCAAGCACCACTAACCATAGCAACATCCAACTCCCCTTTTTCCAAATACACCTTATTAACATCGGTTATTTCTAACTCTCCTCGAGATGATGGTTTTAAGTTTTGAGCTATATCCACCACCCTATTATCATAAACATACAAACCAGTAACACAATAATTTGATTTTGGTTGAGTTGGTTTTTCTTCAATCGAAATAGCCCTATTATTTTCGTCGAACTCTACCACACCAAATCTTTCAGGATCAGGAACATGCTTAGCAAAAACCTTGGCCCCACCAGAAAAATTTTTAATATCTTCAGAAAAATCATCTTCAAAAATATTATCACCTAAGATCATACAAACACTATCTTCATCAATAAAATTTTTTCCAATAATAAAAGACTGAGCTAATCCTTCTGGTTTATCTTGAATTTCGTACGTAAACTTTACACCGAACTCTCTACCGCTACCTAATAAGTTTAAATAATGACCAGCCTGCTCCGGAGAGACAATAATTAAAATATCTTTAATGCCAGCCTTTATTAAAGTATTAAGCGGATAATAAATCATTGGCCGGTTATAAACTGGCAATAATTGTTTAGATGTAACCTTGGTACAAGGACGAAGACGAGTAGCGCTTCCTCCTGATAATACAATTCCCTTCATATTCTTTATAATTAAATTTTATTTATAATTTTTAACATATTCCCTCAAAGCCTCTTGCCAACTTCTTAAGCTTGATAATTTAGTATTAGCTAAAACCGAATATTTTGGCCGCTTAGCAGGACGAGGAAACTTATCAGATGAAACTGGTTTAATATTCACCTTAATATTTTTTAATTTAAATAATTCTCTAGCAGCATCATACCAAATAGCTGGCTCACTATTTCTAATATGATAAATACCAAAATCATTTTTATTATTTAATAGCTCAATTGTCTGCCTAGCTAAATCAGGAGTATAAGTAAAACAACTTAATTCCTCGTTAACAACCTGAATTTCTGAACGATCTTGAGAAATTTTTAACATTATATCAAAAAAGTTTTCTTTAGAATCCAAGGATTTTCCCTTAGGCCCAAATAATTTTGAAGTTCTAATAATATAATATTTCAATTTTTTATTAGCCAATCTTTGTAATTCTATTTCGCCGGACATTTTAGTTAGACCATACTTATTGATTGGACATTGAACACTATCTTCAGTAAAACCACCTTTTTCTTTAAATTTCAAAAAACACTCAGCCTCACATCCCTCATCCTTACAAATATCGCCACCAAAAACATAATCCGTTGAATAATGAACTAAGACAGAATTATTAGAAATAGCAGCCTTGCCCAAGTATCTTAAAGCTTCGCCATTTATTTTTTGAGCTAATTTAAACTCATCTTCAAACTCTTCACACTTATCAACGGCATTATAAGCCGAAGTGTTTATAATAATATCTGGTTTAACCTTGGAAATCTTTGGATTTATTAAATCATATTCCAATAGGTCTAAATCAGAACGATTAAAACCGAAAATCTTATAATCAGGAAAATCAGAAAATTCTTTTACCAATTGACTGCCCAAATTCCCATCAGAACCCAAAATTAATACTTTTTTCATTTTTAATTATTTATTTTTTAGTTTTTGCCACCAAACAATATTATCTTTATACCAATCAATCGTAGTTTTTAAACCATCAAGAAAATTGATTTGTGGGACCCAGCCCAAGTTTTTTTCGGCCTTAGAGAAATCTATAGCATAACGTAAATCATGTCCCAATCTATCGGCTACATATTCAATTTTTTCCTCTCCCTGCTCCATTAATTCTAAAATATTCTTAGTAATATCAATATTCTTTATTTCGTTATCACCGCCCAAACAATAGGTTTCTCCAATTACCCCTTTTTTAATAATCATCTCAACTCCACGATTATGATCATCAACATGAATCCAGTCTCTAATATTTTGGCCGCTTCCATAAACTGGAACCTTTTTCCCTTCTATTAAATTAGTAATGAATAAAGGAATAAGTTTTTCCGGAAATTGATAAGGACCATAATTATTAGAACAATTTGAAATTGTAATTGGCAACCCGTGAGTATGGAAATAAGCTCTTACCAAATGATCGGACGCTGCCTTAGAAGCACTATAAGGAGAACGAGGATCATAAGGCGTTTTCTCATTAAATCTAGGGCTATCAGTTTCTAAAGAACCAAAAACTTCATCTGTAGAAATATGATGAAATCTAATATTTCCATTATTTTTAGCAGCTTCTAATAATATTCTAGTCCCCTCTATATTTGTTTTAATAAAATCAGCACTATTTTTTATAGATCTATCAACATGACTTTCAGCTGCAAAATGCACAATTAAATCGACTCCGGCGATAATTTCATTAACCAAATCAAAATCACAAATATCACCCTGAATAAACTTATACTTATTATTTTCAGAAATATCTATTAAATTATCTAAATTACCAGCATAAGTTAATTTATCTAGATTGACTATATAATCATCAGAATTATTTTTGAGCCAGTATCTAATAAAATTAGATCCTATAAAACCAGCCCCGCCAGTTACAAGAATTTTTGACATAATAAATTTATTATTTATATTACAAAGCAATTATACTATAATAAAAGAGCTTCGTAAAGATAAATATTTTACATTTTAATCTATTTTATAAGGAGAATTAGGGTCTTGTTCCCAACGAATTTCATCTATTTCTTCCTTTTTACCCTCACCCTTATATAGTTTATCAGGAAAATTTAGACAATAAGAATCTTTATCTCCAATGGCCTTATAGCCATGGACTACTCCCGGTGGAACAATTACCATAGTTGGAACACCCTCTCCCATCTCAGCTGTAAAATGTTGCCCCTCAGTTTCACTTCCCTGTCTCCTATCCCAAAGATGAAGCTCAAAAGAACCTGGCCCCACAAAGACAAAACAATCGCTTTGAAATTTATGCTCATGAGGACCGCGAATCACACCTGGCTTAGTAACACTAATATAAGCCATAGCTGGATGATAATTAACCTCATCCTGACGATATACCTCACTCAACCAACCACGATCATCGTGATATTGATTTAAATTCTTAATAATGACATCCTTAATCATATTAATATAGATAAATTATAAGTATTAAAATATTAACACCTTAAAACCCATAAATCAAGCCAACGCTCCAAAGCTCTTGATTTATTTTTATTGTTGTGATATTATAAAAAATACCCATTAATTTGATGGTTTTTTATTGTTATTAACTATTTAAATAAACAAATATGAAAAAAGATATTCACCCAAAATACAACGATAAAATCAAGGCTACTTGCGCTTGTGGTTTTGTTATGGAGACTGGCTCAATTGAATCAGAAATAAAAACTGAGCTTTGTTCAAATTGCCACCCTTTTTATACTGGAAAACAAAAATTAGTAGATACTGCTAATCGCGTTGGCAAATTTAAAGCTAAATTAGAAAAAAAAGATGATAGTAAAAAAAGTAAAACTACTAAGAGAGCTGAAAAATCTCAAAAGAAAGCTGAAAAGAATCAATAACCACTTCAAATAAAAAAAATAAAAGCGCCAATTTTGGGGCTTTTATTTTATCTAAATAAAAAAATATTAATTAAAAATATGGAAAAATTTTTAGAAATTAAAAACAAATTTCAAGAGTTAGAGAAAAAATTGTCTGACCCAAAAATCCTTTCCGATTCCAGCGAACTAACTAAAGTAGCCAAAGAACATTCCTTAATTAAGAAAACCTATAATCTGGTGATAGAAATTGAAAAATTAAATACCAATATCGAAGATAATCAAGAAATAATTAAAACCGAAGGATCTTTCGAGTTAGCTAAAATGGCTCAAGAGGAAATAATAGAAATGGAAAATAAAAAAGAAGAATTGGAAAAAATATTACACGAAGAATTGAACCCAGCTGACCCCAACGATAAAAAAGATGTTATCGTCGAGATTAGGTCTGGCGCCGGAGGAGATGAAGGAGCCCTATTCACTGCCGAATTATTTAGAATGTATTTAAGGTTTTCTGAAAAAAAGGGCTGGAAATCTGAAATATTAAGCTCTAGTTCTATTGGAATTGGTGGATATAAAGAAATAATTTTTTCAGTAACTGGAAATAATGTTTATGGACACTTAAAATATGAGGCTGGCACTCATCGAGTCCAAAGAGTTCCGGAAACAGAAAAACAAGGAAGAGTTCATACTTCCACCTCCACGGTTGTAGTTATGCCCGAAGCCGAGGAAGTTGATGTCAAAATTGAACCCAATGAATTACGAATTGATACTTTTTGCTCTTCTGGTCCAGGAGGTCAAAGCGTTAATACAACTTATTCGGCCATCCGTATTACTCACATCCCAACTGGCCTGGTGGTTAGTTGTCAGGATCAAAAATCTCAACATCAAAACAAGGAAAAAGCCATGCAGATCTTGAGATCTAGACTTTTGGCAAAAATAGAAGATGAAAGAGCCGAAAAAGAAACCAAGGAAAGAAAAGAACAGGTCGGAAAAGGAGATCGGAGTGATAAAATAAGGACTTATAATTTCCCTCAAAGTCGGATAACCGATCATCGCATCAATAAATCTTGGCACAATATCAATGAAATAATGGAAGGAGATATAGAAGAGATTATTAATGACCTAAAAAATCAAAAATCCTAATTAACCTTAGGATTTTTGCTAATTAAAAGATGACTATCAAAAATAAAATTATAGAAGCATCAAAAGACCTAAAAAAATCAAAAATTAATTCCTATCAACTAGAAGCTGAATTAATAATTTCTTTTGTTTTAAAAATAAGCCGAGAACAATTATTTACCAACAATAACCAAGAAATTACCAAAAAACAAGATATTCAAATAAACAATTTAATAAAAGAAAGATTGACCGGAGAACCAATTGCTTATTTATTAAAAGAAAAAAACTTTTATAATTTAAGTTTTTTTGTAAATAAAGACACCTTAATCCCCCGTCCAGAAAGTGAATTAATAATTGAACAAGTTCTTCAAGAAATTAAGAATAAAAATCAAGATAAGAAAATAATTATCGATATTGGAACTGGTTCTGGTTGTCTAATCATAAGCTTGGCTCATAATTTAAAAAGACAAGACAATATAAAGTATCTAGGGATTGATATTAGCCCCCTAGCTATTAAAGTGGCTCAAAAAAACTCTAGGAAGCATCAATTAAATAAAAAAATAAAATTTATTTCTGGTAATCTACTGGAACCAATTATTAAAAATCTTAATGAAGAAAAAAATATAGATATAATAATCTTAGCTAATTTACCATATTTAACAAAAAAAGAAATTAAAGAATCCCCTAGCATCAAACATGAACCCTATACGGCATTATATGGTGGAATAGACGGTCTACAATATTATCGCAAATTACTAGCTCAAATAAAAAAAATAAAAGCTAATAATAATATTTCTATTTATCAAGAAATAAGCCCTTGGCAAAAAAATCCATTAAGAGACTTAACCAAAAAAAAATTAGGATTATATAATCCTAAGATAAAAGTAATCAAAGATTTATCAAAAAAAGATCGACTAATAATAACCAAAATATAGTTTTAAAAATTTTCTATACTAATAGAGGTTCTTTCATCGATTAAATGAATCCAAGTTTTCCCTGAATTAAAAACAACTTCATCGCCGCTCTCTAAATAATAACGAGTTCTATCTTCGTTATTATTTTTTTGCCAATAACTTTGGTGACAATATCCATCCAAGCAAACTACAGCCTTCCCCTGACCCAATAAATCAATCCTTAGTCTTAATTCGCTATCCAAAATCTCCGTCTCCACAAATTGCAAAATAATATTATCAACTTTTATATTTTCTCCGGAATCATCTAATTGCTCTTCTCCGGCAATTTTTTTTATATAATTATTGTCATTTAAATTATAATCCCAACTGACATCATATTGACTTTGGCCATTTTTGACCTGAATATTAAAATTAGCCAAAGATCTATCAATATTAGAAAAGATTTCCTTTTCTTTAAATCTCCAAGCAATAAACTTTGAATTATTTAAATTATTTTCTTTTAAATAATCTTTGATTAAAACATATTGGGCTAAAACATTATGAGGAGCTGTGTAGCCAGAATATCTTAAATAATATTGCCCATTATAAAATTCATTTAGCGTTAATAATTTTTCCTTTATGACCCTGGCCAAAGCCTCGGGACTACCTCCGCAATGCAGAAGCAGAGATTGGTATTCTTTAGCAATATCTAAAAAATATGGACGAGCACTTCTAATCGGACCAATTTGAAAATCATCTTCCATATCAGATCTAAAGAAGGCTAAATAGCGATTAATACCACCTTCGGCTGGAATATCATAAACAACTTCAGCTCGAGAAAGACCAAATTGAGGACGAGCCTCGCTATGATTATCAATTACAGCAGAAATGAGAAAAGGCTCTCCTTGGCCCAATTTAACTTTCTGTCCATCAATTAAACGAACCTCACAATTATCCTGGCAATCGTCTAAGGGAGAGAGATTGTTTTCCAGATTAATATTATTATTTTCAGAGTTTTTTATTATCGAAAAGAAAAAGAAAAATAATAAAACCAACACTATAGCTAAAATATAAATTATTATTTTATTTTTTTTAATAAAGTCCATATTTCAAAATTATAAATTATTTATAATATCGAGAGTTTCTTGAGCGCATTTTTTCCAACTAAAATTTTGACAACGAAGCAATCCTTTTTCTACTAAATCTTTCTTTAAGTCTTTGTCTTTTTGGATCAACTCTATTTTTTGGGCTAAGTCAGCTGGGTTGTGGCAATCAAAAAATAGAGCCGCATCTTGAGCTACCTCCTGCAAAACATCAATATTAGATAATAAAACTGGAGCCCCACAAGCCATAGCCTGAATGACTGGAATACCAAAACCCTCATACAAAGATGGGAATATAAAAATCTCAGCCTTATTAAAAATGTAAGGCAAATCTTCCTCCTCTACCCAACCCAAAACAATAACTTCCTTTTCGATACCCAGCTCTTCAATCATATATTTCATCTCATCATAACCATAACCAGCGCTACCAATTAAAACTAATTTTTCTGAACCATTATTATTTTCCTTATAAATACTAAAAGCCTCTATTAGATTATAAATGTTTTTCTTCCTTTCTAGACGACCAACATATAAAAAGAATTTATAATCAATTCCATATTTTTTAAAAACAAGCTCTGTAGATTCCTGATCATCAATAATTTTATATAAGCTATCAATATAACCATTATGAACAACTGCAATCTTTTCCGAATCAATTTTTCTATAATTATCTAGAATTTCTTTTTTTGTAAAATTGGAAACAGCAATTATTTTTTTAGCTCTCTTAAGAGCAAATTTAGTTGACCAATTTAAATAATCAGTTGATTTGAATTGGTATTTACCAAAGGTAAAAAATTTTACTAAAAAATTTAACCAAAAATCAGAGTTTTTAGAGTTATCTACTGACATTTCTTGATTGTATAAACAATTATTCTTCACAAAAGCAATATCATGAATGGTATTAATAGTTTTTTTTGGGAAAAAAAATGGTAAAACATGAGCTGGGATAAATAAAACATCTGGTCGACTAAAAATCATTTCCAAGCTCATTCTTCCCAAGGTCCACAAATATTTAAAAGGCCAATTTAATACTTTAATTTTGACATGACTATTTTTTTCCAAATTTAAACTACTTAAAAAAGCCTCATTTAAAGGCTTATCAGAATATAGAATATATTTATTTTGTCTATCTAATTCAATTAAATTAATAATCAAATAATATGAATACCATTCGGTTCCAGTTTTAAAATCCTTATTAGCACGTGAAGCGTCTATTCCAATAATCATAAATTATTTGGTTGCTAAAATACTTCTCTTGTAAGAATCCAAATTATCCAAAGCTATTCCAGTTCCTTTAGCCACACACAACAAAGGATCATCGGCTACATAGGCTGAAACTCCAATAGCTTGAGAAAATAATTGATCAATATTTCTAAGCAAAGCAGTCCCTCCAGTCAAAACAATTCCCTTATCAATAATATCAGCTACTAACTCGGGAGGAGTTTGTTGAAGTATTTTTTTGGCAGTATTTAAAATAATTTCTAATTCGCTAGAGATAGCTGAAGTAACATCATTACTATTTACCTCAATAGTTTTTGGTAGACCGGAAACAGCATCACGACCATTTATTTCCATGGTCAAAATATTGTCATCTTCTAAAAACATAGCTGAACCAACTTTAATTTTCATCTCTTCAGCGGTTCGCTCTCCAATAACTAAACCATATTTTTTTCTAATATATTCTAAAATAGCTAAATCTAATTTATTTCCTCCTACGCGAACAGAAGTAGAAGAAACCACTCCGCCCAATGATATAACAGCCATTTCCGAAGTTCCTCCACCAATATCAACCACCATATGTCCAGTGGCCGAACTAATTGGAATATTAGCCCCAATAGCGGCTGCTACCGGCTCCTTAATAATATAAGCAGCTTTAGCTCCAGCAGCAATAGTGGCCTCAATAACAGCTCTTCTTTCAGTAGAAGATATTCCGGCTGGAACAGCTACCATAACCTCGGGTCTAAATATTCTAATTTTTCCTAAAGTTTTATTAATAAAATAACGAATCATCGCCTCAGTAGTGCGATAATCAGCAATAACCCCTTCCTTTAAGGGTTTTAAAGCGATAATGGTGTCAGGAGTTCTTCCCAACATATCTTTAGCCTCATTGCCAACCGCTAAAACTTTATTATCATCAATAGAAACAGCTACCACACTAGGCTCATTTATAACAACGCCTCTTTTTGGTAAATATACCAAAGTGTAGGTGGTCCCCAAATCAATTCCAATTCTTTTAACCATCATAGATTTAAAATTAGATTAAACAATATAAATATATTAGCCCTTTATTAGATTTTAGTCAATAAAAACAATAAAATATTACTCTTTTCTTAGGGCCTCTACTGGGTCAAGTCGACCAGCTTTTCTGGCCGGGAAAAGTCCGAAAATTACTCCAAAAAATAAGGCAAATAATATCGCCACTATAAAAGCTTTTAAGGGAACCGAAAAATTCCACTCTAAACCAAAATAATTAGCCCCTAAACAAATTAAAAACGAAGCTAAAATTCCTAAGATTATTCCAATAATAGCCCCAATTAAAGTTATTAAAACAGATTCAATTAAAAATTGTTTCATGATATCAGAAAATTTTGCTCCAACAGCTTTGCGCAAACCAATCTCCGGTGTTCTTTCGGAAACAACCACATACATAACATTTAATATCCCAACTCCACCAACAATTAAGGAAACGATAACAATTAATAACAATAAAATAGTTAAACTATTGGTGATATCCTTTGACATCTTCAACATCTCTTTCATGGTAGTGACCCTAAAGTCATCTCTATCAGGATCAGAGATATCATGATTTTCTCGTAAAATTTCTCTCATTGTTTCAGCGGTATCTTCAGCAATCTCTGGATCAACTACAGAATGAACAGTATACATAAAATAATCAATTCCCATAATCTTTTTCTGAAGAGTCTTAACTGGCAACAAAATCATAGAATCAAAATCAAAACCAACCGTAGAACCTCTCTCTTTCAAAACCCCAATGACTTCAAAACGACTTCGTTTTATAGTAATAATTTTTCCAATCGGATCATCATCTCCAAAAATATCTTGAGCTATTTTATGACTCAAAACAGCTACCTGTGATAGCGACCTATTATCTGAGTCAGAAAAAAAATATCCGCTAGCTAACTCTGATTTATCAATATTTATATAATCCGGACCAACCCCAAATAAGAAAGCTTTTTTTGTTTCATTTAAATAACTAACTGTCTCTTGATTTAAAATAGCTCCATACCCACCACTAATATTAGGGATTCTTTTTATATCCTCTAGATCCTTCTCATTTAGAGTTGTTATTTGTATTCCGCTAGCCATGGCTCCCGCACTTTCGCTATCGGATTGATTTCCTTTCTTAGCGTTAGGAACTTTTATTTCTGTTTGAACAATATTGGTTCCAAAAGCTTCAATTTGTCCAACTATCAAGCCACTAATTCCCTCTCCGGCTGAAAAAACTATAACAATGCTAGCAATTCCAATAACCATACCTAAAACAGTTAATGTGGTCCTCATCTTATTCTTCAACATTGATATTAATGATAACTTAACAACTTCCTTTATTCTCATATTTAAAATAATTATTCGTAACTTAAGGCTTCCACTGGTTCTAATTTGCTAGCTTTTTTAGCTGGATAAATACCAAATATAAGACCAATCAAAGCTGAAATAGTCACAGCCAAAATAATAGAAAATATTCCTACTTCAAAAGACCAGTCATAATTAAGTGCTTTCATAATAATCGAAATTATCCAAGAAAAAAATATTCCAGATATCACTCCAATAATTCCACCAATTAATGTTAAAAAAATTGATTCTAATAAAAATTGATTAGTAATATTTTTATTAGTAGCGCCAAGAGCCTTTCTGAGACCAATTTCTCTAGTTCTTTCATTAACACTAATTAACATAATATTCATAATACCAATTCCCCCAACAACTAAGGAAAGACTAGCCATTAGAGCAAGGAAATATTTCAAAGCATTGGTAATATTTTTTACCAAGTCTAATAGTTCCGTCAAACTTCTGACTGAGAAGTCATCACTATCACCGCTCTGATCTTTAATACCATGATTATCTCTAACTATATTCTCAATATTAAAAATAACATCATCAATATTGGCTGATTCACTAACCCTAATACTTATATCATTTAAATAATTTATTCCAGCGATATTTTTTTGCATGGTTTTTAGAGGCAATAAAACTTTATTATCATAATCCCTAAAAGCAACCTGCCCTCTTTCTTCTAAAACACCAATAACATCAAAAATTTGTTTTTTAATTTTTATTTTTTGTCCGATTGGATCAGAGTCTCCAAACAATTCCTGCTTAACAGCATAACCAAGGACAGCCACTCTAGATAAACTATCATTTTCCTCTTCACTAAAAAAACGACCCGAAGATAATTCTCCACCCTCAACTTCTAAATATGTCTGAGTAACTCCTTCTAGGTTTGTGTCATAAAAATTATTTTTAAATGAAACTGTACCAACTCCGTTTACGTAAGCAGTAATTGCTTCTATGTTTAAGTTGTCCTTATTTTTTTCAATACTTTTAAGATCATCTAGGCTCAAAGAAGTAACCACAATACCCAAAACAGAAGTAGGTGGTCCCTGATCATCAGATTTTCCCGGAGTAATAGAAATTAAATTAGTTCCTAATCCTTCAATTTGACCCAATATCAAACTTTGAGCTCCGGCCCCAACAGACATTATCACGATAACCGAAGCTACTCCGATTATAATTCCTAACATAGTTAAAAAGCTCCTAGCTTTATTGGCTTTAAGAGCTTTAATTGAGGTTCTAAAAGCTTGTTTTAATGATAAAAAATTCATGTTATTTTAAGATCATACCATCTTGAGCAATTTTTCTATTTTTTACTTCCTCGTCACTAACAATTAGGCCATCCTTAATTTTAATGATTCTTTTGGCGTGTTCAGCTGTGTAGGTTTCATGGGTAACTAAAATAATGGTATTTCCTTCTTCATTTAATTTTTGTAAAATTTGCATAATCTGAACACCGGATTTAGAATCTAAATTTCCAGTTGGCTCATCAGCAAAAATAACCGAGGGTTCATTAACTAAAGCACGAGCAATAGCAACCCTTTGTTTTTCTCCTCCAGAAATTTGATTAGTATAATAATTAAAACGATGAGATAGGCCAACTTCAGTCAAAACTTTTTTAGCTCTATCTACCATATTTTTTCTATTACTAGAATAAGCCAGAGGTAAAATCACGTTATCAAGAACCGAGGTTTTTGATAAAAGATTAAAAGACTGAAAAACAAAACCTATCTTTTCATTTCTAAAAGAAGCCAATTGATCATCATCCATTTTACTAACATCCTCTCCGGCAAATTCATAAACACCGCTACTAAGACGATCTAATAGCCCTAAGATATGCATCAGAGTTGATTTTCCAGAACCAGATGGCCCCATTATAGAAACAAATTCACCATCCTTAATATCAAAAGAAACTCCCTGTAAAACCTTAGTGACAACATCACTGGAAGAATATTCCTTTTTTAAATCTTTAATTCTAATTAACATAGTCTTAAAATATTATTTGCCATTTTTAATGGCAGTAATTATGACATCACCCTCTTTTAAATCTTCGGAAATAATTTCTATCATAGCCTGATCACCAGAAATCCCTACCTTAACTGGAATTTCTTTAACGTCCTTACCGTTCAATACCCTAACATATCTATCTCCACCATTTCTCAACAATACTGTTCTTGATGGTAAAACTAAAACATCTTTTTTAAAATTAGTAATAATATCAACATTGGCAGTCATGCCAGACTTAATAATAAAACCATTTTTATCTAATTCATCTTCAGGAAAATTTATTTTAATTTTATAGTAAATAACATCCGATATAGAGGTAGCGGCTGGTTCTACAAAATAAACATGACCCGAAACTTTATACTCATCGCCGAAAGCATCAAAATTAACCAAAGCTTCATTGTCAATTTTTATTTTAGAAATATCAGATTCAGAAATATATACCTCAATTTCAAAATTATTTTCTGTTAATAAATTAATTACTGGACTGGCCCCGCTGATTTGCTCGCCAATCTCATAATTAATTTTGGTAATTTTTCCGTTGATTGGAGCTTTAATTTTGTTTTCCTCAATTTGTTTTTCCACTAAACTTAAACTAGCTAAAGCTTGATCAACTTGAGCTTGGGCTAATTTTAAATCATCGGACTTAGCCGGAGTTTTTAATTTAATTAATTGTAATTTAGCAACTTCATAAGATTTTTTAGTAGAGTCTACCCTAGCCTCAGCCGAAATTATTTGCTGATCACTGTTTATCCTAACTAAACTTAAATTATTTTCAGCACTAGAGATAGCATCACTTAAGGCCGCTTTAGCTCTATTTAAATTATCTTCGGCACTAGATACACTAGTAGAATAATTTAGAGTTGAATTAGAAAAACTAAAATAAGAAGTTTGTACCGATAAAATTGAAGAGTTAATATATCCCTTATTAGTGTTAATACTGGTTTTAAAAGCATCTAAAGAGGTTTGGGTAAAAGTTGAAGAAGTAATAGTGTTTTCTAAAGCACTAAAACAATTGTTTAAAGTATTAAAAGTTCTTTCTAAAAAAGAAATCAACTCATCGGAGGCCTTTTTAATGTTTTCCTGACTAGGATTTTCTTTAGCGATTCTAATATAAGACTCTATTTGGGGCAAAGCCTCTATAGATTCATCATAAGATCTTTCAGCTGACACTTTATAATAATAATTTCTAACACTAAAAACGTTTTCAATATCATTGTCTTCTAAAATTCTCTTAGTAGCATCTAAAGCTGAGCGAGAAACCGAAAAATTATAATCCAAGGCTGATAATAACGAATTTCTACTATTATCCATAGTTTGCCGGCTAGTTCTTTCGGTATTAGAAAGATTTATTTCGGCTGACTCTACCGCCTGTTTGATAGCCATAGGAGCCTGAGAATTAGGAGATTTTAGATCATTTAAATTTTTCTCAGCCTGATAGATGCTTTCGGAAACTAATTTTTTAGTTTGAATTAGATCATCTTGAGCCGATTTATAAGCTCCCTCAGCCTGTCTACCCTGGGCCTCTAAAACGGCAATATCCTCATAAGAAGCTCCTTTAATTAATTTATCCTGATTGGTTTTAGAAATATTAACAGCTGCCAAGGCTTCTTCCTTCCTTATTAATAAAGAAGAATAATCAAGTTCAGCCAAAACATCTCCTTCAACAACCTGATCTCCAACTTTAAAATAAACCTCTTTTAGTTTGCCAACTTGAGAAAAATTTAAACCCACTTCTTGACTGGCCTTAACTGTCCCAATTTCACTAACAGTTTGCTTTAAATCTTGTTTTTTTAATTCGGTAGTCGAATATTCAACCTTATCTTTTTTAAAAACAAAAGATAAAACGATAATCAACGCTATTAAAATAACTAAACCAATAATAATTAATTTTTTTCTTCTTTTCATATTTTTATTTAATATTAATCCATAACAATATCATCGGGGCTTTCAGCGTCATCATTTTCTTCAAATTCCTTACCACCTCTCTCCATAATACGCATCACCTTATTAGAAAAAGTGTAGATATCAAATTCGTTTTTCATAAAATAGTAATTAGCTCCCAAACCAACACTTCGACTTCGACCATCCTCTTCACTTAAGTCGGTGAAAATAAAAATTTCAGCATCAGAGATAGCTTCGTCCTCTTTAATTCTTTTAACGATCTCTAATCCATCTACTTTTGGCAAAATTAAATCCAAAACAATAATTTTAGGTTGAAATTTTTTTATTCTAGCCAAAAGATCTTCCAGCTCTTCATTAGAATCACTGGTTTCCACCTCGTAATCATTAGAAGAAAAAATATCCCTTAAACCATAAAGAATATTAATATCATCTTCTATTATAAAAACATTTTTCATAATTTTAAAAATTAATTATAAACTAAATATATTATTTTATTAAATCTTTAAATTTTAATAAACCATTTTGTGCTCCAGCTAGCGACACAACCGAAGAAACATTTTTTACGCCCAAATACATAGCCTTCTTATAATCTCCATCAAATTTTATTAAGCACCCAACCACGGTGGAGCCAAAAGCATCGCCTACTCCCGTAGAATCAATCCTATTCTGATTTTTGATTATTCTTTGATGATAAAAATTGGTCCCATCAAAAAAATAAGCCCCCTTAACTCCATCAGTTAAAATCACTTTTTGCGGACCCGAGTCTTTTAATACTTTTATCAGATTTTTTATATCATTCAAAAACTCATTTTTTAGGCCAGAAAACTTCTTTGTTTTTTTTACCAATTCCAAGGCTTCATCTTTATTTAAAATTAAAATCTCAGTGTTTTTTAAAAATTTTTTAATTGGATAAATTCCTCTTGACAATTGAGACACGCCTGGATTCCAGGCAATATTTTTTTTATTTAAAAATATTTTTTCTAAATTACCTTGGGAATCAGTTGGCAAAGAAGTTAAATAAACCCATTCAGTAAGTTTAATATTTTTTTCTTGTTTTTTAGAAACAGAGAAATTATCATTAGCCCCACGGTAAGTAAATATAATTCTATCTTTCTTGTTATTTATAATAAAAGAGAAACCAGAATCGTTCTTCTTATCGACTTCTATAAAACTATGTTCAATATTATTATTTTCCAAGTTTTCTAATATTCTAAAACCACGTTCATCCTGTCCAATTTTTGAAAAACAAGCCACCTTAAAACCAAGTCCCGATAAATTAATGGCCGAATTAGAAGCCCCTCCGCCAAAATAATGGCCAAATTCTTTAATATTAATTTTGGCTCCATATTCAAAAGCTAATAGTTTTTCCCTTAAAATGTCAGCCTTATTATCTATTAAAACCCCTTCTTCTGTAAAGAAGACTATATCCTCGGTCACCCCTCCAATTGTTATAAAATCATATTTCATAATAAAACGATTAATTCCCTATAATTATAACATTAAAAATCTCTTTTATCAAAAGAAAGCGCCCCATGAGATCTTTTTTGAGAATTTAAAAAATAAAAAGACAAAATTATTCCGACACTCAGCCAGGCTAGTTCTAATAATAAATTAAACCAAAAGAATTTATTAAACCAAAATAGGCCAAAAAAGCTCTTTTCAAATAAAAATAATAGGAAATATAAAAATAAATTATAGAAGATAGAGAAAACCGCTGTTATTGATAGAAAAGAATAAATTGATCTATTAGTAAAAAAATTATTCCAAATAAAATTAGCCAATATTAAGGTTAATAGGAGGGATATGGAGTAAATTCCAAAGGGATAGAAAGAAAAAATGTCTAGAATAAACCCCGTTATTAAAGCAAATAACAAAGATTTATCAAAATTATTAAAAATAAAAAACCAGACGACAAAAAATAAAGCAATATTTATTTTTCCCCAAAAACCGGGCAAAGAATTTAAAAAAGATAATTGAATTAAAATAATAATTAAGGACAAAGAAAATAATTTAAAAAATTTCCAATACTTATTCATTATATCAAAATTATTGTTTAGGTATTATAATCGAAACTATATTCAAATTATTAATATTAAATAAAGCTTCGGCATTAACGTTTTGCCAAATATCATTGACCTCTTGTTCAATGTTATTTATTCTGGCAACGGCCAAACCACGTGGAATATCTTTCTCTAGCCCAGAAGTAATAACCATATCTCCAACACTAACTATCTCATTCTGAGACACAAAATTTAGTTTTACCGACAAACCTAAATCACCTTCGGCCAATCCAATACTAGAGCTAGAATTATTTATTGATACTGCCATTTTACAAAAATTATTGTTTATCAAACAAACTCGAGAATTAGTTTCATTAACTTCAATTACTTTTCCAACAATAACACCCGATTCATTAACGACAGCCAAACCAATTCTTAGGCCATCTTTAGCCCCTTTATTAATAACAATATTTTGATTATAACTGGAAAGGTTTAATAAATTCTCCTGCCAAAGAACCTTGGCCAAAACATATTCATAAGAATTTTCTTCAAAAAACTTTAAATATTGTCGCAATTTTTCATTTTCCTCCTCTAGTGAATATAGACGAGCTAACTCAGCCTGGCTCGATTCAATACTTTTCTCCAGGCTGGAAATGTTTTCTATCAGCTCTGGTTTTGATTTAGTATCCAAAGAAGAAAATGAAGAAAAATTTTTAATAAAAAAACTACCCGGATATATTATTTTAAATAATAACCTTTGGCCAAAAGAAGAAAAACCAATTATATTTAAAAAAATAAGCAGTACCGCCACTGCTAAAAAAAATCGATATTTTTTTTTATCTTTAAAAAAATTCATAATTTTACTAGGCGCTCAAAATTGAAGTAATTTTTTTTAATAAATCTTCATTAGAAAATAAACTACCAGAACCACGAACCATAGCAGAAAGAGGGTCGTCTACTACCACCACTGGAATTTTAGTAGCTTTAGAAATCAATTTATCTAAACCATAAAGCAAAGCTCCGCCGCCACTTAAATAAAGTCCATGCTCATAAATATCAGCTACTAATTCGGGGGGGGTCTCCTCTAGGGTCAATTTAATATTTTCAACTATTTTAATAATTGTTTTTTTAATAGCATCTCTAACCTGAGAGTCAGTAATAGTAATAGCAGTTGGCAGGCCGTTAATCAAATCTCTTCCTCGGATTTCCATAGATCTATCTTCGTCAAAAGGAATAACCGAAGCTAAATTTATTTTTATTTTTTCAGCTAATTGTTCCCCAATTAAAACATTAAAATTATCTCTAACATAATCTGTGATATTATTGTCTAATTCGTTTCCAGCTAAACGTAAAGATTTCCAAGAAACTACACCCGACAAGGAAATCACAGCAATATCAGTAGTTCCTCCACCAATATCAACAATCATGTTAGCTCGAGGACTATCCACTGGAAGATCAGCTCCTAAAGCTGCAGCCATAACTTCTTCTATTAAATAAACCTTTCTGGCTCCAGCTGATTTAGCCGCGTCTTCAACAGCCTTCTTTTCTACTTCAGTGATATCCAATGGAATCCCAATAATAACTCGGGGACGTGGTAAAAAAGAAAAACCCTCTCCATGAACTTTATTAATAAAATGCTTTAACATTTTTTCAGTAATCTCAAAATCAGAAATTACCCCATCAACCAAAGGTTTAACAGCCTGAATATGGGCTGGTGTTTTACCAACCATTTTTTTAGCCTCATGGCCAATTTCCAAAATTTCAGTAGTTTTAGTATTAATAGCTACAACACTAGGTTCATTAATAATAATTCCCTTCTTATCAACATAAACTAAAGTATTTTTAGTTCCCAAATCAATAGCAATATCGTATCCCAAACTAGTAAATTTTTTTAAAAAATTAAACATATTATAATTTATTTTTTAAATAAGTTATTAGATCTTTTATTTCCACCATTTTAACATCATCTTCTTTTCTCAATTTAATTTCGATCTTATTATCAGATAAAGTTTTAGCGCTTAAAACCAATCTAACAGGACAACCAATTAGATCAGCATCAGCAAATTTTTCTCCAGCTGAAAGTTCATCACGATCATCATATAAAACATCAAAACCAGCCAAAATTAATTCCTGATAAATTTTTTCAGCTTCATCATTTTGTTTTAAAGATATTAAATGAATAAAGAAAGGAGCTATATCTTCTGGCCAAACAATACCCCTGTCATCATGATAGACCTCCACGATAGTTCCTAGTATTCTGCTAGGACCCATACCATAACAACCCATGACAATATCGCCAATATCGCCAGATTGATTCTTGTACTGAAAACCAAAAGGCTTAGAAAACTTAGTTCCTAATTTAAAAATATTTCCCACCTCGATAGCCTTTTCTTCTTTAAAATCATGACCGCCACATTCAGGGCAATCTTTTTGTTCTTCTATTATTTCTCGATTAATAGCAGTTTTACATTTCTGACAAACATAAATAAGGTCCTCTCCAGCTGAACAAACGGTTTGAAATTCATGAGAATATTTAGAAAAAGCCCCTCCGGAAGAATAGGTTAAATGAGTAATTTCTCCTAAACCCAATCTTTTATAGATATTAAAATAGGTTTGTTTAACTTTTTCATAATAAATATCTAGATCTTCCTGAGATACATGAAAGGAATATAAATCTTTCATAGAAAATTCTCGGCCTCGAAGCAGTCCAGCTTTAGCTCTTTTTTCATTACGAAATTTAGTTTGAATTTGATAAATAGCAAAAGGCAAATCTCGATAAGACAAAGTAAATTTTTGAGCCAGTGGAGTAACAATCTCTTCATGAGTAGCTCCCATAGCATATTCTTTATCATCTGAACCAGCCAGTTTAAATAAAGCATCAAAATTCTCCCAACGATCAGTTGTTTGCCAAACTTCCTTAGGAGTAAGAGCGGGCATCAAAACTTCTTGCCCACCGACAGCGTTAATTTCCTCTCTAATAATGTTATTTATTTTATTTAAAACTTTTAATCCTAAAGGCAAAAAAGTATAAATTCCAGCTCCAACCTTATCAATAAAACCAGCCCTCATTAAAGTTTGAGCATTATATGAGGTTTCATCCTTAGGTAATTCTTTAATTGTTTTAGTAAATAGAAATGATTGTTTCATATGTGTTTTTCAACAAAAAAATTTGTTTTTATTATCCAAAAACAAGAAAACTTAATATTATTACTATAACTAAAAAAAATGCTTTTGTAAATACTAAGCATTTTAAAAAATAATAAAAAAAATATGATTATTTGGCTAATTTTTTCAAAGCCTCTTTTATGCGTTGACCACTATCTAAAATATCATTATCAACCTGCTTTAAAGCCTCTCGAGCTTCAAATATTGAATACCCTAGGGCCATCAAAGCATCAATTTCATCCCCAAAAAATCCAGCCTCCGACAAATCATAATCTCCACCCATTTTAAGTAATTTATCTTTTAACTCTAAAACTACTCTTTCGGCCGTTTTTTTACCAATACCAGAGACCTTAGTTAAAAGGTGAGAGTCTCCCCGAACAATAGACTCCTTAATATCATCTAAATTAGCTATAGCCAGAACAGATAAAGCTGACTTCGGACCAACTCCAGAGATGGAAATAAGCAATTTAAAGAATTCTAATTCAGCTAAACTTTTAAAACCATATAAATCTAAAGCATCTTCTTTAACATGTTGATGAGTAAAAATCTCTATCATCTGGCCAACCTTTAATTCATTTAAAAAATTATCACTAACAAAAATAGTATAACCAACGTTATTCACTTCAAAAACAATATTATTTTTTAGCTTATAAATAATTTTCCCTTTTAGATATGAAATCATATTTTTATAATTTTCTTCTTAAAACGGAGAGTTCTGGAATTTTAATTTTATTATTAACCTCTAATATTATTTCCTGACCTCCCCCGCCACCATGAGCCTCTAAAATAGTTTTTTCAGTTTTGGCATCAAACATCTCTTTTAAATCTAATTTTATTATACCATATTTTGGCAAAATTATCTCAATCTCATCTCCAGCTTTAATGGTATTATGAACCTTAATTTTAATAATATTAATATCTTTATTACCAATCTTTCTATTCTTAGTCTCAATAACCTGACCACAAAACTCCCAGTCTGATAAAAAATGGGAATTGGCAGTATTCTGTTCCCCCTTTTTATTTAATAGAAAACCAGTAGTATAGCCTCGATGGGTTATTTTGTTTATCAATTCTTTGTATAGAAAATTAATCTTTTTTGGCTCTAGTAAAGCCTTTTTATACATGCCCACTATATTAGCTAGATAATAAACACTTTTGGCTCGACCTTCGATCTTAAAACTAGTTATCCCGGCCTTTATTAGCTCTGGAATACTTTTTATTAAACATAAATCTTTAGAATTTAATAAATAAGAACCATGTTTTTCTGACACCAGTTCCAACTCTTCTTCATGCCCCTTGGCTCTAATAAAAACATCATACTCCCAACGACAAGGCTGAACACAATCCCCTAAATTAGCACTACGGCCAACAAAATCCTTCGACAAAAAGCAACGACCCGAGTAGGCCATGCACATCGCTCCATGAACAAAATATTCCAATTCTATTTTAGGGCATTTTTGATGAATTTTCTTTATCTCTTCTAGAGTAGTTTCTCGACCCAAGATTATCCTTTTGACCCCCTGTTTCTGCCAAAATTTAACAGCTTCATAATTTGTACAATTAGCCTGGGTAGATAAATGAATATCAATCTTAGGACAATGTTTTTTCACCAAAGATAATATTCCCGGATCAGAAATTATGAGACCATCGGGCGATAATTTATTTAATAATTTTAGATATTTTGGCAATTTATCAATATGATGATTGTGAGCAAAAATATTAACCGTAACATAAACTTTCTTTTTCTGATTATGAGCATACTCAATAGCTTGAGACAGAGATTTTAAATTAAAATCATTAATCCTGACTCGCAAAGAAAAGTCAGGGATACCCAAATAAATAGCATCAGCCCCGTGAGCCAAAGCTGTTTTCATTTTTAAAAAATTTCCGGCTGGAGCCAATAATTCTATTTTTTTCATTATTAATAAATTATTTTTTATAAATAATTTCCAAATTATCAAAATAATTACGATGACTAAAGTATTGGTCAGTTCTCTTAATAATTTTATTCATATTGTGAACAGTTTCAATAGGATAATTTCCCACAGCAGTCTCATCTGATAACATCAGAGCATCAGCTCCATCAAAAATAGCATTAGCTACATCACTAACCTCAGCTCTAGTTGGTCGATAATGATCAATCATGGAAGTCATCATCTGAGTGGCCACAATAGCAGGTTTATCATGCCAGTGAGCATGTCTAATTAAATTTTTTTGAACTATCGGAAGATCTTCCATTGGAATTTCAATTCCTAAATCACCACGAGCAATCATAATACAATCAGAATTTCTAATAATCCCATCGATATTTTCTAAAGAAACCCCTCTCTCAATTTTTGAAATAATTTTAATATTATCATCTCCAATAGCTTGTCTCACCTTAATAATATCTTCGGGAGTTTGCACGAAAGAAGCTGCCACAAAATCTGGTTTAACTTTTTTGGCAAATTCTATATCCAACAAGTCCTTGGCTGTCAAAATATCTCGATTTAAAATAGTTCTAGGAACATTAACCCCCTTACGAGATAATAATAATCCCCCTCTTTCAGCCTTGGCTATAAACTTATTTTCCAATAAATTTATTTCTATCACTCTAAGCTCTATCATTCCGCTATCTAAATAAATAGGATCATCAATTTTTAAATCATTAATCAACTCCAAATCATCAATTGGAATTTCCAAGTTATCGACGTTTCCCCGATCATACATAAAAGTATAAATTTCTCCTTCAATAACCTCAATTTCATGTTTTAATTTTCCAACCCTAATCCTAGGTCCTTGTAGATCAAATAATATTTTAATTTTAATATTTAATTCTTCATTTATTTTATCAATATTTTCTTTTATCTTATAATATTGATCATAATTAGCATGAGAAAAATTCATTCTAATTAAATCCATTCCACTAAGAGCCATAGATTTTAAAGAATTATAATCCTCCGACTTTGGTCCAATAGTTGCAATTATTTTAGCATTCATTTTTTTATTACCTATTCAGTCTCGGCTCAAGGCCACAAACCAGAAAGGTCTTATTAATTTTTATTATAATATATTCATTCCTTTTAAAGCCTTAACTCGATCCTCAATTGGCGGATGAGTCATAAAAGCCTTGGCCCATAAACTTTTTTTATTTTTTTGTTTTATTGGTTCTGAAATATATAGATGAGCTGTAGCCCGATTAGCCCTTTCCATGTCATTAGGGTCAGAAGATATTTTCTCTAAAGCCCTAGCCAAACCCTCGGGGTACCTAGTTGTCAATGCTCCGTCAGCATCAGCCAAAAACTCTCTCTTACGAGAAATAGCAAATTGCATGATATAAGCAAAAATTGGGGCCAAAATAGAAAAAACAATAGCTATTATTATTATAATTAATTGTAATTGCCCCTTATTTTCATTATTACGAGATCTGCCTCCAGAATAAAAAGCCCATCTTCTAAACCAATCAGCCAAAAGAACTATCATACCAACCATAACAGTAGTCAATGTCGCAATCAAAATATCATAATTCTTTATATGGGACAATTCATGGGCAATCACTCCCTCTAATTCACTCTTTTCTAATTTATTTAAAAGTCCGGTGGTTACAGCTATAACGGCATTTTTAGGATTTCTTCCAGTAGCAAAAGCGTTAGGAGAAATGTCGTTAATAATATAAATTTTAGGAGTTGGAAGACCAACTGAAATACATAAATTTTCCACTAATCGATACAATTCTTTATTATCTTCAAACTTAAGTTGATGAGCTCCACTCATTGATAAAACAATTTTATCGCTAAACCAATAAGAGATAAAAGAAGAAATAATGCTTATAAAAACTACGACATACAAGATCATAGAATCTTCCATGGCTACACTAAAAACATACCCCACCAACATGGCAAAAATTAAAAAACCAGTAAACAAAAACCAGGTCTTTCTTTTATTGGAATCACTATGATTATATAATGTCATATTTTAGATAATAAATTACCCTGATAAAAATCAAGGTAATTTCATTTTAAATATTTAAATTATTTAAAAAATTTATTGTAAACAATTATTACAATTATACCGGCTACCGCTAGAATAGCTAAGGTAGAACCGATAGGAAAGGAATTTCCACTTGAAAGATAATCCATAGAACAATAAATTAAAATTTAACCTCAACGTTTTCTCTTTGAGAAGCCTCTTCTATTTCAAAAAAATTTCGAGAAGCGAAGCCTAATTGTTTGGCGATGATATTGGTCGGGAAAACTTGTAATTTAGTATTAAAATCTCTAACGTTGCCGTTATAAAAACGACGAGAAGCTTGAATCTTGTTTTCAGTGTCAGACAACTCTCTCTGTAATTCTAAGAAGTTTTGATTAGCTTTTAAATCTGGGTAGTTTTCACTTAAAGCAAAAATTGATTTAAGCGTAGAGGACAAAGCATTTTCAGCTTTTAATTTTCCCTCAACATCGGAGCTATTTTGCATTGACATAGCTGAATTTCTAGCTTGAACAACATTCTCCAAAGTTTCTTTTTCATGAGAAGCATATCCTTTAACTGTTTCTATTAAATTTGGAATCAAATCATAACGTCTCTTCAATTGAACGTCAATATCACTCCAAGCTTCATCAACTCTATTTTTTAAACGAATTAATCCATTATACATGGAAATAATAGCAATAATTAAAACAAACAAAATTGCTAAAACTATCCAAAGAGCAGTAGACATAAATATTTTTTATTAATTATAAGTAAAAATATTATAACAAAAATAGACTAAAAAAACAAGACTAAAATTATTATATTATAAATTTTTTATTATTCTAACTAGTTTAATAACTTTGTTTTCCACCTTTTCAATAATACATTCGTATTCCTTAATTTTAATTTTCATCCCCTCCTTAGGAATTTTTTTAATCTGAGTTAAGATTATATCAGCCATAGTATCCAAACCATCTTCCGAAATATTGATATTGAGAAATCTATTAATATCTCGAGCCTCAGTAATTCCAGAAACTATAATTTCATTTTTACCGACTCTTTTAATCAAAGTATCATCAACATCGTGCTCATCAATTATTTCTCCAACTAACTCCTCAATAATATCCTCTAGAGTAACGATTCCATCTGTTCCTCCATACTCATCCAAAACAACAGCAATATGTATTTTTCTTTTTTGAAATTCTTTTAAAATATTATTAATAATCATCTGCTTGGGAACAAAGACTATTGGACGAATTAAAGCCGAAATATTTTCTTTTTCTCTCCCCTGTCTAAAAGCTAATAAAATATCTTGAGCATGAACAAAACCTTTAACCTTGTCGGGGTTATCCTCAACTACTAAACATCTAGTAATTCCATGCTCTTCTATTTTCTCAGCACATTCTTCTATAAGGGAATCATCTAAAACATAAACTAACTCAACTCTTGGAGTCATAATGTCTTCAGCAGTAATGTCATTTAAACTAAAAAGTTTTTCAATCATAGCCCCTTCACTCTTTTCTATTGTGCCTTGCTCAACACCTGTCATAGCCATAGCCTTAAGCTCCTCTTCTCTAACCTTCTCCCCCTTATATTGACCCACAAATAAACTAGTTATTTTATTCATTACAAAAATAATTGGAAAAAAAACTTTCTTTAAAAGCAAAAGCCAGGGAGAAAAAAGTCTAGCCAAGGAATCAGAATATGAAGAAGCAAAAGCCTTAGGAACAATTTCACCAATAATTAAAATTACAATAGTCATCACACCAGTAGTAATTCCAATCACAGCCGAATTAAAATAATAAGAAAAAACCACCGTAGCCAAAGAGGCTGCCCCAATATTAACTAAGTTATTACCGATCAAAATTGTTATTAATAAAGATCTTGGATCTGATTTTAATTTTTTAACTAATTTAGCATTTTTCTTTTTATTATTTATCATGGTAGATATCTTGGCCTCACTAAGAGACAAAAAGGCTACTTCGGCTGAAGAAAAAAAAGCTGATAAAAATACTAAAATTATTAACAGGGCTATATAATATTCCATAAAATGTTTTTATAAATCAATTTTTAAATTTTTTATTTTTTTAAATTCTTTACTCTTTAATCCTTTGGGTAAATATTCTTGACCAGAATCATCCTCTACCGGAGTATACTTATAATTTTTAGCATAACCCAAATTTTTCATCAACTTCGTAGGAGCATTTCTTAAATGAAGCGGAACTGGCAAAGAACCACTCATCCTAACCTCATCTAAAGTAGCATTATAAGCTTGATAAACAGCCACACTTTTTTTGGATTTTGCCAAATAAAGGACACATTGAGCTAAGGCTAAATTACATTCTGGCAAACCAATTTTAGAACAGGCTTCATAAGCTGAATTAGCTATCATTAAGGCGCTATTATTAACCAATCCAATATCTTCACTAGCAAAACGAATTAATCTCCTGGCTATGAACAAAGGATCCTCACCTGATTCTATCATTCTGACCAACCAATACAGAGAAGCCTGGGCATCATTACCTCGAATTGATTTATGCAAGGCTGAAATAATATTATAATGTTCCTCACCGCTCTTATCATAATTTAATTGGGGTTTATTAGCAAGCTCTTTTATTAGCTCTATTGAAGCATCCCGATCAGAAAAATAAATTAACTCTAAAATGTTTAAAGATCTTCTAGCATCACCTCCGCTCAAGCTAACAATAAATTTTATTAAATCCTTTTTAATTTTTAATTTTAATTCCTTAACACCTCTTTCAATTATTTTAATTAGACTTTCTTCGTCCAAACTTTCTAGTACGATAACCTTTAATCTCGATAACAACGAGGAATTAATAGAGAAACTAGGATTTTCCGTAGTGGCTCCAATTAAAGTTAATAATCCATTTTCCACATAGGGCAATAGAGCATCCTGCTGAGCTTTATTCCAGCGATGAATTTCGTCAATAAACAAAACTGTCTTGCTGCCCAATCTTCGATTAGTCTCAGCTCGTTTTACTATTTCCCTCAAATCTTTAATTCCACTATCGGTAGCAGATAAATTTTTAAACTCCGCTTTAGTCTCCTTGGATATTATATAAGCTAAAGTTGTTTTTCCGGATCCTGGAGGTCCCCAAAAAATTAAAGAAGGAACCTGATCTTTTTTAATAACACCCCTAAGCCAAGAATTTTCTCCAATTACTTTCTCTTGACCAAAAAAATAATCCAAATTATTTGGCCGAAGTAAGCTAGCAATTGGTTCTTTGGAATTAAGATTTGGCATAATTATTTTCCTTGTTTTTATAATAAATGGATTTTATAATCTCAGAAAAAATTAAATAAATAACCGAGACAATTAAAATTATTAATAAGTGATAGGGATTGGGATTTATAAAGCCAAAAACTTTATGGCCAAACATAGTAAACGGAATAATAATAGTAATAATAGCGGCGATTAAAGTCAAGGATCCCACTAAGAAAGAGGGTCGTCGAGCTTTAAACATAAATTTTCTAGTTCTAATCGAAAACAAAAAGGCCAATTCAGTCAAAATACTAGCAATAAACCAATTGGTCTGTAAAACCTCTGGAGAAATCTTGTAAAACATTGCAAAAAATATAAAATCAAAAACTGAACTTAATATTCCTAAAATCATAGCAATAATAATAATATCTTTAACTTGATACTTTTTAGGGGATAATAATTCTTCTTTATCAACATTGTCGGTAGCAATAGCAATCATTGGAAAATCAGATAATAAATTTAATAATAAAATTTGCAATGGTAGCATTGGTAAAAAATCTATTAATAATGAGGCAATAGCAACAGCATAAAAATTACCAAAATTAGAAGCTAAAGTAGCTTTAATATATTTACTACTATTAGTAAATATTTTCCTTCCCTCTTTTATTCCCTCAATAATAACATTTAAATCACTTTCTAGTAGAACGATATCGGCCGTTTCCCTGGCAATATCGGAAGCATTTTTAACTACCAAAGAAACTCCGGCCGCCTTCAAGGCAGGAGCATCATTAATGCCATCGCCAATATATCCAACACTGTATTTTTCCTGTAAACCTTTTATAATATCAAATTTTTGTTCTGGCAGAACTCTAGCAAAAACTTGATATTCCTCTAAAACTTTTTTCTTTTCATCCTCGGATAATCCAATAAAATTTTTGGCTAAAAAAACTTTTTTGGGATCATCTATTAAACCAATTTGATAAGCCACCGAACCAGCCACCTCGGCGCTATCTCCAGTAATAATTTTAAGGCCAACGTTTAGCTCCCGAGCATCGACAACAGCCTTTTTAACCGAATCCTTGATTGGGTCGGCTAACGATATTAGGCCCAAAAACTCTAAGTTCTTTTCAGCCTCAGCTAAATTATTTTTTAAATCGTCTAAGTTCACTTCTTTTAAATCTTTTTTAGCAATAGCCAAGACTCGCCTCCCCAAATATCCTTGCTCTGAAATCCATTTTCTAATATCGGTTTTTTGAACGTCATTTAAATTACTGCTTAATTCAAACAAGGCTTCAGCGGCCCCTCTCACTATTAATTCCAAATTATCATTTTTTACTAGAACGTTATTTCTTTGTCTTTCTGGTTCAAAAGGAGTATCCATTATAAACTCAAAGCTAGCTAATTCCTTTTTATCCCCTTCATCCATTTTATCAAAAATAGCTATATCAAAGGGCTCTTTTTTTTCTTCTAAGCGAGAAGTCGCCAAGCCAGCGTATAATAATATTTTTTTGACCGGACTAATCGAACTATAAAAATCGATGACTGTTAACTTGTTTTCTGTAAGAGTTCCAGTTTTATCAGAACATAGAATATCAATATTGCCCAAATCTTCCACTGAAGACAATCTCTTAACAACTACATTATGTTTAGCCAAATTCATAGCCCCCTTAGAAAAAGAAAAGGTCATCACTAATGGCAGAGCCTCTGGTATAACTGATATTGCTAAGGCAATTGAAAAAATTGTTAACTCTAAAATATCTAAACCATCTTTAAAAAAAGCATTAAAAACAAAAACAAAGATTAAAGTAACTAATACTAGTTTTAAAATAAAAGAACTAAAATGTGATATTCCTTTTTCAAAATCACTAACCCTTTTAACCTTGGAGGTTAATTTTGAAATACTTCCTAAAAAAGTATCTCTACCAATAGCCACAACAATAGCCCTAGCCTTGCCCCTAACCACAGAAGTTCCAGAAAAACATAAATTAGAAGCCGAAAAACAATTTATATCATCATTCAAAATTCTTTCGCCTTGCTTGATTATATTTAAAGATTCTCCAGTCAAAACAGATTCGTCAACATATAAATCGTGGGCTTCTATTATTCTTAAATCAGCCCCAATCTTATCTCCGGTTTCTAGTTCTAAAATATCTCCAACCACTAATTCCTGGCTATCAATCATTTGTTTTTTGCCATCACGAATTACACGAGACTGAATTTTAATAAAATTCTTTAAAAGCCTAACTGTATTTTCTGATCTAAATTCCTGAAAAAATCCTAAAACAGTATTTATAATAATAAACAACAAAATCATGCCCCCCTCAACAAATTGACTAAGCGCAAAGGACAAAATCGAGGCGATTAATAATAAATAAATAAAGGCTGATTTAAATTGCTTTAAAAATATATTCCACCATTTAAAGTCCTTTTCTGGTAAATTATTTGGGCCATTTTGGGCTAAACGGATTTTGGCCTCCACTGAGCTAAGTCCTTTATCAAAATCACTCTTAAAATCTAAAACTACTTGATGAGAATCCTTCTTAGCTAAGCCTAAAATTTTCATAAATTTTTTATAAATAATATAATCCTATTATACTAAAAAATCCCTTAAAATTCAAAGGATTTGATCTAAGCACTAAAAAAACAAGAATCTCGGATTAAACCTTAAAATCGGGCAAAACAATCTTGAATTTAGTACCTTGATTAACTAGGCTAATAACCGAGATATTACCAGAAAAATCAGTTTCAATAATTCTTTTAATAATTGCCAAACCCACTCCACAATGATTAGAGCCAATATTATTTTTAGAAGAAAAAAATGGCTCAAAAATGCTTTTTAAAATATTTCCCGGAATTCCCTTTCCAGAATCCTCAACTATCAGCTCTATTTGTCGGCAACCACATTTTTTATTCTTAATTTCTCGGGCCGAAATTAAAATCTTCCTATTTTTTTGAGCGTTATCAAAAGATTCGATAGCATTGTTTATTAAATTTAAAACAACTTGACCAAACTTAATCGGATCACCAAAAATATTAATATCTTTTTCTATCATTATTTCTTTTTTAATATTATTTTTAATAAAACTATATTCCAAAATTAATAAATTTTTTTTAATCTCATTTAATAAATTAAATTTAATTCTATATTTATCGGACTGACATTGGCTTTTAAAAGATTTAATTAAAAGATTGGCTCGATAATTTATTTTAAATATTTTAATAATAAATTTATCCAATTCTTTAATGTTTTTAAATTTTTCCATCATCCGATGAAGCGCTAAATTAGATGAAGTTAAAATATTGGACAAATCATGATAAACACCCAGGGAAATTTGGCCAGCCTCTATTAGATTATGTGTTTTAGACACCTTTAAGAAACATTCCTCTACTTCTTTGTTGCATTTACTTAATATCTTTTTGTTCTTCTTTTTATTTTCCACTAATTTAGCTAATAGAATAAAAATCAATGAATTAATAGCCAAAAATGATATCAAACATATTAAACAAATTAATGAAAAATTATATCCACAATTTTCGACATAAAAAATACAAGCCAAAAAAGCTAATAGGGTTAAAAGATTTATTAGAATCACTCCCCAAAAAACTCGACAATATTTAGTAAAGCTCATTTTTTTATAAAAATTAATTTCCAAAATTATAAATATAAAATATCAGATTTAAAATGAAATAAAAATTAATTTATGATAAATTTAAAATAAAAAACAGCCCAGTGGCTGTTTATTTGAGATGATATTTAATTATTTTTCCTATGTTATCATTTTGACTACTTAAAAAAAATTGCGGATAACTCTTTTTAAAATTAGATAATTTAACTAAGATATCAAAATAAAACTCAGTCTTTAATTTAACAAATTTATCGGAAACATTTTCTATCAGAACCACAAATTTATTATATTTATTTAGAATCTCTTGTCGGTATTTTTCTTCCATCTCTTGAGATAATTGGCGTAATTTTGCCGAGCGATCTTTTATTTCACAAGAATTAACTTTATCTGGAAAATGAAAGGCCGGGGTTTTTTCATGAGCCGAAAAAGAAAAAACATGAATTTTGGAAAAACCAATTTCTCGGCAAAAATTAAAAGTTTCTTGGAAATCTTTTTTTGTTTCCCCCGGAAAACCAACTATAACATCAGTCGTTAAAGAAATATCAGGAATTTTTTTTCTAATTTTTTTTACCTGATTAGAAAAATACTCTTTATTATAAGGCCTATTCATTAAATGCAAAACTTTATCATTACCAGATTGCAGGGGAATATGTAAATGACGGCACATCTTATTATTTTTAGAAATTAATTCAATAATTTTATCATTAATCTCAGTGATCTCAATAGAGCTAAGCCTAATTCTCCCTAACCCTTCAATTTCCAAAATTTCTAAAAGTAATTGAAATAAGTCTTTTTTCTGTTTTAAAAAATCTTGACCGTACAAACCTAAATGAATTCCAGATAGAACAATTTCTGAGAGTCCATTAGAGATGGCTCTTCTTATCTCCTTAACAATATCCTTACTAGGACGACTATTTAATGGACCTCGAGAAAAAGGAATAATACAATAAGAACAAAATTGTCGACAGCCATCTTGGACTTTTATAAAATAACGACTTCGGTCCTCAATAGGATTAAAACAGCTAGCGACAATATTCTCTTTAATATTTTTAGAAAAAAAATTAGGCCATTTCATTTTAATATCTTCAATAATATCCTCATATTCTTTAGATTCAGAAATCATATCTATTTTTAGATCATCAATCTTGTATATTCTGGGCCAGCAACCAATTAAAATTATTTTAGCCCTAGGGTTGTTTCTTTTTAATAGATTAATTAATTTTCTAGCTTTTAAAATAGCATTTTTTGTTACTGAACAAGAATTAATAACAATAAAATCAGGATTTTTATCAGATAACAAAAGACCATAATTAATCAATAAACTAATTAGCACAGCTGAATCATATTGATTAACCTTGCAACCCAGGGTATAAATTTTGAATTTTATTTTTTTATTTTTTTCCATATCAAAAACTAAAATCAAAACAATATTTTTATTATAACAATAATGTCTAAAATTTCCAAACAAAAAAAACGTTCAAAACGTTTTTTATGAGCCGCCTGTCGGGTTCGAACCGACGACCTACTGTTTACAAGACAGTCGCTCTGGCCAACTGAGCTAAGGCGGCCAAAAATGTATAAGTGCGCCCAGCAGGATTCGAACCTGCGACCTTCTGCTTAAAAGGCAGCTGCTCTACCAACTGAGCTATGAGCGCAAAAAATAAAACATTGTCATAAATACAATATTTATGATTGTTTTTATTATAAACAAAAAAAATATATTTGGCAAGACCAAATAAATAAGGGGAAAAACTATGAATAAAAAGTGAATTAATAGTAAAAAATTAACTTGAAAAATAAACCTAACTAAGATATTATATAAACATGCCTAAAAAAGAACAAAATTCAATTGGTAAATTACCACCTCAAAATATTGAAGCCGAACAATCTCTAATCGGTTGTTTATTATTAGATAAAGAAGCTATTTATAAAGTTACTGATGTTATTAACTCAGAAGACTTCTATCATAATAGTCATAAAGAGATATTTCAGGCTATGGTTGATTTATTTACCAATCAAGAACCAATCGACATCATAACTCTGTCCAATAAATTGGAGGAAAAAAAACTAATTAAAGAAATTGGGGGGCGAAGTTATTTAGCTCAATTATCAAATACTGTAGCCACCTCAGCCAATACTGTTTATTACGCCAATTTAATACAAAAAAAGGCCACCCTAAGAAGACTACAAGTTTCAGCTAGTGAGATCATGGATCTTAGTTTTGAAGAAGAAAGAGAGATAGATGAAGTTTTAGATCAGGCGGAGAAAAAAATATTTAGTGTTTCTAGAAAATATTTAAAAAATTCATTTTTAGGAATAGAAAGTCTATTGTCAGAGGCTTTTGAAAGAATTGATGAACTTCATAAAAGAAGCGGAAAATTAAGAGGACTTTCTACTGGATTTTATGATTTAGATAATTTATTAGCTGGTCTACAAAAATCAGACTTAGTAATTTTAGCCGCTCGTCCTAGTGTGGGTAAAACCTCATTAGCCCTAGATTTAGCCAGACAAGCTGCTATTAAAAATAAAGCTGGGGTTGGCATCTTTTCTTTAGAAATGAGCAAAGAACAATTAGTAGACAGAATGCTTTGTGCTCAAGCCAATGTTAATTTATGGAAAATGAGAACTGGTAATTTGTCAGATAAAGATGAAGATAATGATTTTTCTAAAATAGCTGAGGCCATGGGACTATTATCAGAGGCTCCTATATACATAGATGATTCCCCTAATGTCTCTGTTATGGAAATTAGAGCCAAATGTCGTCGTCTTCAATCAGAAAAAGGACTAGGATTAATTGTAATTGACTATCTTCAGTTAATGGAGGGTCGAGGAAAATACAGCGATAATAGAGTTCAAGAAATATCAGAAATTAGTCGTGGATTAAAAGGAATTGCTAGAGAATTAAATATTCCAGTTTTAGCCCTAGCTCAATTATCTCGTGCCGCCGAACAACAAACCGGAGCTTCTATTCCCAGATTATCCCACTTAAGAGATTCTGGCTCTATTGAACAAGATGCTGATGTGGTTATGTTCATTTATAGAAAGGCAGCCGATCGAGCCTTTAATATTCAAGATTTATCAATGGAAGATAGATATAAGGCTGAAATTCATGTGGCCAAACATCGTAATGGTCCAACCGGAAAAGTAGATCTATTCTTCTCCGAAGAAACTGCCAGTTTTAAAAACATTAGCAAAAACCATGATTAAAATAATAATTAATAAATAAAATTATGTTTAACAAATTAAAACAATTAAAGGACTTAAGAAGTCAGGCCAAAACCATGCAAGGAGCTCTATCAGAAGAGAAAGTAGAGCTTGAAAAAAATGGCATCAAAATGACTATGAATGGCAATATGGAAGTTTTAAGTTTAACTATTAACACTGATTCCAATAAAGAAGAGATTGCTAGAAATTGTAAGGATATTTTTAATGATGGAATTAAAAAAACCCAGAGATTAATGGCCAAGAAAATGCAAGAAATGGGTGGATTTCCTGGATTAAACTAAAAATTTTGTGGAATATCCAAAGTCAATCGAAAATTTAATAAAACAATTTTCTTCTCTGCCGACAGTCGGACGCAAAACAGCTGAACGCTATGTTTTTCATTTATTAAAACAAAAACCTAACCAAATAAAGCTTTTTTCTAAATATTTAATTGAAATCATTGATGGCTTTACTCTTTGTCAAAATTGTTTATCTCCTTCCGAAAAAAACCCCTGCGAGATATGTTCCGACATAAAAAGAAGAGATGACCTAATTTGTTTAGTGGCTAATTTTCAAGATCTTTTGGCTATAGAAAATACTAAATTATATAATGGAAAATATTTTATATTAGGAGGACTAATAAATTCAGTGGAAGAGATAGGGCCAGAAAACTTGAATGTTAAGCTATTAGTTAAAGAAATTAATTTCAAATTAAAAAATAATTCAAAAATTGAAGTAATTTTGGCACTCAGCCCAACCATGGAAGGAGAATCTACTTCTCTATATCTACAAAGTCTCTTAAAAAATTCTAAAATAAAAATAACTAAATTAGCCAGAGGACTATCGACTGGAATAAGCTTAGAATATGCCGATGAAAACACCCTGGCCAATGCCCTAAAATTTAGAGGAAATATTCAAAACTAAAGAAAATAAAAAAAGAAGCTCAAATTGAGCTTCTTTTTTTATCTATAATTAAGAAATTTTATTTATCTTAATCTGACTAAATTCCTGACGATGACCAATACTTCTCTTATATCTAGTTTTATTTTTGTATTTTACTACTAAAATTTTCTTTCCTTGACCATTGGTCATTAATTCAGCTTCAACTTTTTCTCCCAAAGAAGGAGCACCTAAATCTAATGAGCTTCCATCGGTTTCAGCTGTCATTAGAGTCTCAAATTTAATCTTTGCGCCTGGTTCAACTGAAAGCTTTTCTACCTTTAAAACATCACCTTCTTTTACCTTGTATTGCTTTCCGCCAGTTTTAATTACTGCAATTTTTGCCATATTTTTTTTATTATTTTATATTTTAATAATCATATAATACCAAATAATCCATAATTGTCAAGAAAACTAATCAACCCTAACAATATCGGCCCCTATTTTCCTTAGACGTTCATCAAGCTTTTCATACCCCCTATCAATTTGATAAATATTATCAATCTCAGTATCACCTTTGGCCATTAAGGCAGCAATGACCAATCCGATACCAGCCCTAATGTCGGGACTGATTAACTTTTTGCCATATAGCTTACTAGGGCCGGAAACAAGAACGCGATGAGGATCACACATAGTAATATTGGCTCCCATCTGAGACAACATATCAGTCCAGATTAAACGCCTGTCATAAATAGTCTCATGCACCAAGGAATTGCCCTTAACCTGGGTCATCAAAACTAAATAAGGTGATTGTAGATCGGTTGGGAATCCTGGATATTCGTGAGTTTGAATACTATATGGCTTCAAATTTTCACTTTTTTTAATCTTTAACCAATTTTTACCAACCTCAAAATTAATTCCAATTTTTTTAAAAATAGTCAGCAGCACTTCTATATGAGATGGATCACAATCTTTGATAGTAATTTCAGAGTTTGTGGCTGCGGCCATAATAGCAAAAGACCCTGTCTCTATTCTGTCTGGCATTATTTTAATAGAGCCTCCTTTGATATGCTTAACTCCTATAATAGTAATATTTGGAGTTCCTGCCCCACTAATCTTGGCCCCACATTTATTTAAATAGTCAGCCAAATATTTTATTTCTGGTTCCATGGCACAATTTTTTAAAATAGTTTTACCCTCGGCCAAGCAGGCTGTCATCATTAGACTTTCAGTGACAGTAACTGAAACCTTAGAAAAGAAGAATTCACATCCTTTTAATTTTTTGGCTTTTATATAGTAGAAACGATCTTCCATCTTTATTTCAGCTCCCAAGGCCCTGAAACCATCCAAAAATAAATCAATAGGTCGACCGCCAGCCCCAATAACGCAACCGCCAGGATGAGGAAAGCGCACTTCTTTAAATCTAGCCAATAAAGGACCAACAAACATTACTGAAGTCCTAAACTTATCAGCTAATTTGGCTGGCAAGTCAGTTGTTTTTGGTTTTTTAGCCTCAATAACATAATTACTTCCCTCTTTTTTAACTGAAAAACCCAGCTCTGAAATTAACTGTAAAGATTTTCCAATATCTTCAATCTGCGGTAAATTACTAATTGTCATTGGCTCAGACGATAAAATAGCCGCTGGGATAACCTTTAAAGCTAAGTTTTTAGCGCCTTTAACTCTTATTTCTCCAGACAATTTCTTTTGTCCCTTAATTATAAATTTTGACATAAAAATATTTTAAATAATAAAAATTATTGAACAAATAACCTAAAGAGACCTTCTTGCCCTTCTCTTTTGCCAGAAAAATATAAAACACTATTACTCTTATCTAAAACTATATTAGAAACGCTCTCTAACGAAACAATTTTAATAAAATATTTATCATATTTTAAATCTAAAATTATAATATCTTTTTCAGTAGAATAAATTACATAATTTTTAGGATGCCAAATTAAACTTTTGATTGACTCCTCAAACCTTCCTAATAAAAATTTTTCTGCTAAAACAGAATTAAACGAATAAATCTCAAAATCTGAGAAATAGACAAAGTTATTAGCATCAACAAAATTAAAACCATTAACATCATTAACCACCGACCAAGGAGAACTAAATTTAGAGGAGGTATTAATGATGTAAAAATTCTTAAAATCTTCATTATAAACATAAACAAAGGCCGAAGTTCCTGGATTTATTATTTGATATTTTTCAGATGCCGGCAAATCTATCTCCCTGATTAACTCTTTGTCTTTATAAGAATAAATTTTAAAAGATGCTTTATTATTTTCTTTTATTATTAAAAAATAAAAACCATTGTAAAAATCGTAATCAATAATATTTTCTAAAGAAAAAATTGTTTCTTTTCTTTCTGAAGACAAATTATATTTTTGCAACCCTTCACTAATGTAAAACAAGTTATCTCCCTTTATCTTGGGCTGAATTAAATTTTTTCCACCCAAAGAAGATATGTCAATATATTTATTTTTAGAATGGTCAAAAATCAAAGAATCATTTAATAATGCTCTTTTGGAATCCAAAAAATTAAGACTAGCAATCCCTTCACCTAAATAAATTTCTTGACCTGACTTTAAATCTATTAATCTTTTTTCGTTATCTAAAATAATTTTCTGTGCTCCAGGGTTAAACCTAATATCTTGAGCAATTGAATTAAAAAAACTTACCGGCAAATCTTTTTTAAACAAAACAATATCTTCCATGTAGGTGGATTGTCCGGGATTAATATAAAATTTTTGTTGCCAAGACCAATAACCATCTAAATCTAAAGTTAACATATACTCCCCTGGTAATAGATTTTTTATCTTATAAGGAGTTTTTATCTTTTTATTTTTGTTTATTTCATCATCAAAAAAAAGACCCTTTGATTGTCTGGTTATAAAAACATCAGCTCCCTTTGGCAAAGAATCAACTGCCAATATTCCAGTTTTTTGAATTAAAGCCTGACCTTTTACAATACTATAGAAGGATATTTTATAACCCGATGCATATAAAGAAAAAACCGTCGTTAATATTACAAAAACGATAAAAAAGATAAAAAATAAAAAACTTCTAAAACGATAAGACATATATTATTAAAAAGTAGATGATAAATCACTAATAAATTTCTTTAAATCATCCTTAATCTCTCCATCTTTAATTCCAAGCTTTAAAGTAGCTTTAATAAAATTTAATTTATTTCCAGTATCAAGCCACTCTCCTTCAATTTTTTTACCATATAATGGACGATTATTTTCCAGCATCAAATCAAAAGCATCGGCCAAACGAATTTCTCCAGACTTGCCACCCTTCATATCCCTTAAGGTCGTGAAAATTTCTGGAGTTATGATATATAAACCTACGGCCGCTAAATTAGATGGGGCTTTATCAATATCTGGTTTTTCAACAAATTTCTTAATTTCATAATCTCCATTGCCCAAGTCTAATCCATCAATAACACCAAATTTATCAACTTCATTTTTATCAACCTCGGACAACCCAATAACTGGATCTTGATAACGATTATACAAATCAATAATCTGCTTCACTGGTGAAATCGGAGCATCATATAAAGTGTCACCAAACATAATAAGAACTGGCTCATCAAAAACTAAATGAGAGGCACAATTAATGGCATGACCATCTCCCAGGGGTATTGCCTGTCGCACATAAGAAAACTTAGCTAAAGAATCAATTTTTTTTATCTTAGCCAATAAATCAGTTTTATTTTTTTCAACCAAAGTATGTTCTAGTTCAAAAGAAAAATCAAAATGATCTTCAATGGCTCTTTTGCCTCTACCAGTAACAAAAATAATTTCTTCAATTCCGGCAGCCACAGCATCCTCTACTAAATATTGAATAACTGGCTTATCAACTACTGGAAGCATTTCCTTGGGTTGAGCTTTAGTAGCGGGTAAAAATCTGGTTCCAAAACCAGCCACGGGCATAATAGCTTTTCTTATTTTTTTTACATTACTCATATTTTTAAAATTATTTTAATTAATTAAGTTATTTTCTAAGTCCCCATTTTTTAAAATATTTAAACCATGACTTAACATGCTCTTGAGCTAATTTATCTTTAAAAACTGAAAGATACCAAGGATATTTAGCACTTTCTCTAGCATGATGATGAATAACTTCGGCCCTGGGATTATAAACAACCTTTTTATCAACTTTCCAAGCTCGACGACAAACATCAATATCCTCAAAATACATAAAGAACCTTTCGTCGAAGCCTTCAAACCCATCCTTTCTAATCATTAAACAAGAACCCATCAACCAATCTACCTCTTTTATTATATCATGAGAAAAGCCTTTCATCAAAAACCAATCCAAATGTTTTTTAAAAAATCTACCCAGAAATGTTCTTCTAAATATTGGAGTCCAAGGACGAGGAAAATAAGAACAAGACAATTGAAGACTTAAATCAACATTCAAAAGCTTAGGGCCAACAATATAAACATCAGGATTACTTTTAATATAGTCAAACAAGATTTTAATAGAATCCTTTTTTAAGATTGTATCAGGATTTAAAATTAAAACAAATTCACCCTGAGATATTCTTATTCCCAAATTATTTCCACCTCCCATTCCTAAATTCTTATCGCTTTCTACTAATTTAAAATCTATTATTTCTTTTTGCAACTCTCTTAGATCTTCTCCGGAATTATTTTCAATAACAATAACTTCATGGGATATATTTTTTAAATCAGAGACAGCAATTGATTCTAGACAGGAGCTAAGCTTTTCTTTGGATTTATAATTAACAATAACAATTGAGATATCCATATGTTTATATATTAAAACCTAAATAATTTAATAATCAATTTTACAACAATAAAATAAAATTGAAAAAAATAATTTCCTATCTTTAAAGCCGAGCTTTCAATTTCTTGATAAAAAATTTTACCAGAAATTTTATCAATTAATTCAAAATCTTTAATTTTTCTATTTCTCTGGATTATTTTTCTATCTTTAATAATTCTATTAATATGAAAGGGGTTAAAAAAATATAACCAAACCGAAACTTTTTTAAGAAACCATCCACTTTTTATAGAGAAATAAATATGCCCCAACTCCATCAATAAGAAAGCTGGAAAAATCAAAATTAATGTTGGCATACTATAATTCTTTAATATGGTTATGATTCTATTTCTATCCATATAATAATACTTAGAAATAGAACGACTAAACTCATATTTATGATAGACTACCGAATTTTTTGCCAAAACACAACTATAATTAGCCAGCCAAGCCCTCCACCCCAAATCTTGATCTTCGTTATACATAAAATAGCTTTCGTCAAAAAGACCAATTTCTTTTAGAACCTCCGATTTAAAAAGAACGGCCGCCCCAGAAGGATAATGAATATCTATATTATTTAGATTATTAGAGTCTATAAATTTTTCTCGATAATTATTGCAATAACCAAAACCCAAAAAATGAGTATTATTGCCCAAGCTATTTATTAAGTCTTTTTCCGGCCACAACATTAAACGAGATTGAACTACACCAATTTTTTTATCAGACTTAGCTGTTTTTATTAGTTCTGAAATAGCTTTATTATCATCAATCAAAATGTCCATATTTAATAAAACTATATATTCAGCCCCTTTTCCTAGGGCTACCCTAATAGCATCATTATTCCCCTTAGCAAAACCATCATTAGTAAAATTTCTTATAATATTAGCCTCGGGAGCCTGGCTAGATAAAAAGCTATAAGATTCTTCCTCGCTAGAATTATCAACTATATATAAATCAATATTATCAAAACAATCTTGCCTTCTTATGCCAAGTAAACAATCAGCTAAATATTTATTAGCATACTCTTTATAGTTTATTAAGATAACTGCTATCTCTTTAATCATTTAAATTTTATTTAATTTTAGATAAAGGAGCAAAAAATATAGCCAAAATTTTTCCTATCGGCCAAAAAAATTTTAAAATATAGTATTGCCAGACGGGATGCCATTTTTTAAAATATTTTAACATGGAATCACAAAAATATTTTTGAGTTCTGCCTTTTTTCAATAAAGAAAAACTTTGCCCCACATAGTCCAAACAGAAAGCTCCAGGGTTATACCAGACTTCTCCTCCCATTTTATAAACCTGACGGCAAAAGTCAACCTCCTCAAACCAAACAAAATATCTTTCATCTAATAATGGCAATCTCGCTCCACTAATTTGCTGAAATGATTTTTTGTTAATCATGAAAAAAGAGCCCCTAACCGAATCTACCTTTCTAGCAGAGTTATAATCAAAATCAGTATTTAGATAAGAACTAACTATGCCAGGAAAAATATGAGGAAGTTTTAAAATAATTGCCAATTGATCTATTAATTTAGGAAATCGTCTAATATGTTTAATTGTTTTATTTTCACTATCAACCAATAAACAACTAGAGACCACAGCTTGAGTATTTTTTTTAGCAAATATTAAAGAATCTATTAGGGTTTCTGGAAAAACTTGCATATCAGGATTAAGTAATAAAATAAAATCACCGATCGATCTATTAATAGCTAAGTTATTAGCCTTAGCAAAACCTAGATTCTGATCATTTTTTATTAACTTAGCTTGTGGAAAAAATTCTTCTACCATTTCAGATGAACCATCAATGGAGGCGTTATCTACCACAAAAACCTCAAAAGAAAAATTTCCCTGAGAAGTAAAAAGAGTCTCTAAATTTTTTTTTAGTTTTTCCTTTACGTTATAAGAAACAATAATTATTGATAAGTCCATATAAATTATTTTAATATTTTTATTAATTTTAGACGATCACTAGAGCCACTAATAATAGAAACATTGCTTCGGGCGACCACAAATTCTTTGGCTAAAAATTTTATCAATTCTTTATTAGCTTTATTTTTTTCGGCTGGAGCTGAAATAGCTATAGATAAAATTTCTACATCTCGCCCTTCAATATTACTCTTAGTAAGATTTTTAAACTTACTAGAATCAGCACCCGGAAAAACTTTACACAATAAATATACTTGCCCCTCCTTGCTCAAAACTTCTCTTTGATTTGATAACATATTATTCTGAAAATAAAATAGCGTTGGGAATATTTCTTCCTGGCCCAACCATATATTCTCCATTATAAAGTAAAGCTGAAGAATAACCTCCATCCAAATTTATAGCATAATCAACTTGCATAACCTTTAAAATTTCGGCTAAATCAACCACCGTAGAGTTACGAGCAATTATTAAAAATATTTTACCCTTGCCAGCATTTTCTGCCTTAAAAGCAATGGCATTGCGCAAGGCCTTGGCATTTGTTTGCTTGTCATCTAATTCCCAATCAATTAGTAGGCTCATGCCATCCTCAACTAATCTCGGTTTATTTCCAATGGCTGCTTGCAATTTTACTCCATAAGCTTTTTCAAAATTAGCTACACCACCAAAATCTCGACTATCTTTAAAATAATAAAAATTATTATTTTCATCAAAAGCCATTATCGGACCAGTGGTAGGATATTTCAATTGTCCAAAATTTATAAAAGTTTTTAAACGAGAATTATAAACTGGAAAAAAATAATAATTTAATTTTGTAGCCGAAGTATCAAAATAACTTCCATTAATAGCAGCAAAAGCATTATTATCACAAACATAATCAATTAAAGGTTTGGCTACACATTTTCCCAAGCAATCCGAAGAATTAGCGGTGTCAGTAATTATTTTTAATTTGGGATTATTTAAGTCAATTTCTACAACGTCAACAAAAAATTCCTGATTTTCTAATTTTATTATATTTTTATGTTTATAAGAGCTATATTGATTAATACTTTCATTTAAAGTATTTTTATAAACAAAGGCTAAATTTTTTCTACTAATACCCAAACCCAATTCTCTCATAATTTTAAAAGCATCCTCTGGTCTGCCCAAATAATGTTTTTTATAAGTAATTGGATTTATGTACCAAGCCTCTCCATTTTTTTCAACCTGAAGGACAATTAGGCCTGATAATTTTTTAGCTAATTCAATATCCCCTTCTATATCCATTTCAGCTGAGGCTATTTTTTGAAAATCCATCTCAGAAATACCCAAACCTAATTCTCTCATTACAGCAAAGGCATCATTTGGTCTACCCAAATAATATCTCTTATTGTTTTTTGGATAAACATACCAAGCTTCTCCATTCCTCTCCACATCTAATAATATCTTACCAGAAAGAGATTCTGATAAAGTTTGGGACTTAACGCTAAAAAACGGAGTTAATAGTATAGAAATAAATAAAAAACCAACAAAAATGTTTTTTTTCATATAATTATTTTAATTTTTCAATCTTTATTATATCATTATCTAACTAAAAAAGAAATATTTGCTAAGGCTAAAAATATTTGTTATAGTTAATTTGTTTTTATAAAATAAAATAAAAAATATGAAACAATATCTAGATTTACTGCGAGATGTTTTAGATAATGGTACCGACAAAAAAGACCGAACTGGAGTGGGAACTAGAAGTGTTTTCGGCAGGCAAGCACGTTTTGATTTGTCTCAAGGCTTTCCCCTATTAACAACCAAAAAAGTTCATTTAAAATCAATAATTTACGAATTACTATGGTTCTTAAAGGGGGATACTAATGTAAAATATTTAAATGACAATGGAGTGACTATTTGGAATGAATGGGCCGATGAAAATGGCGAATTAGGTCCTATTTATGGAAAACAATGGACCTCTTGGGAGGGGAAAAATGGAGAAAAAATAAATCAAATAACCGAAGCTGTTGAAATGATAAAAAAAACTCCAGATTCTAGAAGAATAATTGTCAGTGGCTGGAATGTAGGAGATCTAAAAGAGTTAATCTCTGGCAAAAAGACCGCCCCACCACCTTGTCACACTATATTTCAGTTTTATGTTTTAAATGGAAAATTATCTTGCCAACTATATCAAAGAAGCGCTGATATTTTCCTTGGAGTTCCTTTTAATATTGCCTCCTACTCTTTATTAACAATGATGATAGCCCAGGTTTGTAACTTAAAACCAGGAGAATTTGTTCATACTTTTGGCGATTTACATATCTACAAAAACCATTTTAATCAAGTCAAAGAACAATTATCCAGAACACCCAAAAAACTACCAAAAATGATTCTAAACCCCGATAAAAAAGATATTTTTTCTTTTGAATATGATGATTTTGAGTTAATTGACTATAATCCTGACCCAGGGATTAAAGCCCCAATTGCTATTTAATTTAAAAATATGATTCCAGTAACATTAATAATGGCCACTACAATAGATGGTAAAATAGCTAAAAACAGCAATCATTTTGCTAGCTGGACTAGCCCTGAAGATAAAAAAAGTTTTGTAGAAATATCTAAGGAGTTTGGTTTAATTATGATGGGAAGTAAAACCTTTAACACCTTCAGCTCTCCTTTAAAAAATAGACTTAACGTAGTTTTTTCTGAAAAAGAAGGAACTCCACAAGATAATGTTTTATGGGTTAAGGGAGAACCAGGAAATGTTTTAAAAAATTTAGAAAAAATGGGATACAAAAAAGCCTTGCTGGGTGGAGGAGCTAATCTAAACACAATTTTTCTTAAAAAAAAATTAATAAATGAAATAATTTTAACAATTGAACCAAAAATTTTTGGCTCCGGAATATCTTTATTCAACGAAGAGGTTGATATTGATTTAGAGTTATTAGAAATAAAAAAAATTAATAAAAATTCTTATCAAGTAAGATATAAAGTTAATTACTAAACAAATATGAATGAAAAAAAAATTATTATCGGCCTAACTGGTCAAATTGCTTGCGGAAAAGGAGTGGTAAAAAAATTTTTAATTGAAAAATACCATGCTAGTGATTATCGATTTTCAACTATATTAAGAGATGTTTTAATTAGATTAAATATTGAACAAAGCCGAGCTAATATCCAAAAAATGTCAACCTTACTTCGACAAACTTTTGGCGAGGATTTATTGGCTAAAGTAATGGCTGACGATGTCAAAAAAGATAATCATAATTTTATAGTAATCGATGGCATCAGAAGAATGGCTGACGTAAAATATTTAAAAGATGTGCCAGGATTTTTTCTAGTAAGCATTGAGGCTGATCAAAAAATAAGACATCAAAGAGTTATTGAAAGAAACGAAAACCCCGGAGATGACAAAAAAACTTACGAAGATTTTTTAAATGATGAAAACTCTGAAACCGAACAACAAATCCCAGAAACAATGTCTAAAGCTGATTTTATTATAAATAACGATGGGACTTGGGATGAATTATGGGAACAAATTCATCAATTAGTTAAAAAAATAAATGAACTTTAAGGAGTATCAAAAACAATCACAAAAAACTGCTCAATACCCAAATAAGGGAAATAATTATATTTACCCAGTCTTGGGATTAGCTGGAGAATCCGGTGAAGTAGCTGAAAAATTTAAAAAAATCATAAGAGATAATGATGGTAAAATTGATTCTGATAAAAAAACCGAAATTGAAAAAGAATTAGGTGATGTTTTGTGGTATATATCACAAATTGCCACCGAATTGAATATAAACTTAGAAGATATTGCCCAAAAAAATATTGAAAAATTACAATCTCGACTAGAAAGAGGCTGTATTAAAGGAAGCGGCGATAATCGTTAAATAAAAAATATGAATATTTCAAAAGGAAAATTAATAGTTTTTTATGGAACAAACAACTTAGGTAAAAGCACCCAAGCTAAAATTTTAGTGGAAAAATTAAATTCTCTTAATCTCCCAACTGAATATTTAAAATATCCTCTTTATGACTTAGCGCCTTCTGGTAAATTACTTAATGATTATTTAAGAAATAACAATCCTTACCAATTAACAGCCAGAGA
>CAZSNN010000002.1:0-74819 GCA_964608425.1 uncultured Gammaproteobacteria bacterium
CCGGCTTTATCAGGAATCTTGCAAGAATAGTGTCTAATGAAATGGGTACCTTCCAGGAATCTTGCAAGAATAGTGTCTAATGAAATGGGTACCTTCCAGTTTTTGATATTTTTAAAAGAATACACTGGAATATTTATTTGGGTTGGAATAAAAACTGCGGTTGGTTGGTCGGTTTGGTCCGAAAAAAATAAAGAAAGTAGAATCTCTTATAATATTTTTTTGATTGGAAATCTCTTATCTATTTTATTTTCTTTCTTGGCTTTTTTCTTGGTAAATTTTATTTAGTATAATTTTAAATAGAGCGTTTATATATTCGCTCTTTTTTATTATGCTTGACATTAATGTTAGAATAACATAACATATAAATAGTTAGAAATAATTAACAATAATATGAAAATCAAACAATACAAAATTTGTCGTTTAGCAATTATTATATTGCTTTCTATGTCCATTAGTGTTTCTATGACTATGGAAAATTATTATCTTCCTATCATTTTTACCATTAGTGCTATAGCTGGAATGTATTATTGCAAAAAACAACTCAATGCTAAAAAGGTGATGGTTGATGAAAGGGATTATCAAATTGCGGGAAAAGCATCACGCTATTCTATCTATGTTTATTCTTGGATAGGTGCTATTGGCACCTTTGTTTTAATGGCTCTTTCTAAGGACAATCCAATTCTTTTTGATTTGGGTCAATTTTTGGCTTTTAGTGTCTGTTTTTTAATGTTGTTAAATGCTTTTTTGTTTAGGTATTTAATTAATAAACAAAATAATGATAAAGAATAAAATAAAAGTCAGGCGACTTGAGGCTGGATTAACTCAAGAAGAATTAGCGGAAAAAGTGGGGATTAGAAGAGAAACAATTGTTTTTTTAGAGCAGGGAAAATACAATCCATCCCTTAAGTTAGCCATGGATATAGCTAAAGTTTTTAAAATTAAGGTTGATGATTTATTTTTTTTCTAAGCTTCTGTTGACATAATATTTTAGTTGATATATAATTGACATATCAATTAAATATTAAATTTAATCTTATGGTAAAAATAAATCAAAAAGTTAAACTCATTATTAATTTAGCTAAAACTCATTCCATTTTTGTTAAACGTTTTGAAGGGGGGCTGGGGAATGGTTTAGGTCTTAATGAGTTTTTAATTTTATTTCATTTAAACCAATCAATAGACAAAAAAATGCGTCGTATTGATTTAGCTGAAAAGATTGGCGTGACAGCCTCGGGTATAACTAGAATGCTTTTACCAATGGAAAAAATTGGTTTAGTAAAAAGTGATTCTTTTTCTGTGGATGCTAGGGTTAAGTTTGTAAGCATTTCAAAGAGTGGAGAAGAAAAAATTAAGGAAACTTTAGAAAGGTTCAGTGATTTAATTGAAGAAATTTTATTTTCAATTAAAGACAGCGAAATAAAAAAAGTTTCAGATTTATTATTAGAAATAGGGGGAAAAATTTTGATAGCTTAATAATAATTTTATGAAGAAGGAAAAAACACAAATAATTTTAATTCATGGAGGCCAAACTTTTAAAAATCATCGTGATTATTTAAATTTTTTAAAAAATCTTGAGGTTTCCATAGAAAAGAAGGTCAAATGGAGCGGAAAATACTTAGATAAAAAACTAGGAAATGATTTTGATATTATTAAACCCAGGATGCCCCTGGGATTAAATGCTAAATATGAAGATTGGAAAATATATTTTGAAAGATATTTTCCTTTATTAAAAGATAATATTATTTTAATTGGTAATTCTTTGGGTGGAATATTTTTAGCTAAATATTTGTCAGAAAATAAATTTCCTAGAAAGATTTTATCGATCTATTTAATTGCGGCTCCTTTTGACGATACTTTACCTAAGGACGATTTAGCTGGAGGTTTTAAATTAAAATCAGATTTATCAAAGTTATCAAAATTTAATAATTTAAATTTATTGTTTTCTGAAAATGATGATGTTGTTCCTCTTTCTCATTCTAAAAAATATCGCAATAAATTACCAAACGCTAATATTAGAGTATATAAAAATAAAAATGGTCATTTTAAAGTTAAAACCTTTCCAGAGCTAATAAAAATGATTAAAAATGACAAAAAATTTAATATTGACAATAATAAAAAAAAGTGTTAATATTGCTGGTTAATATAGATCTTTAAAATATGAAAAAAATTATTGGTACTACTAGGGTAGTCTTTGTTGGAAGAATGTTGGTTTTTAAATTTCCTAGAATCAATTTAAGAGAAATAAAAAATCTTTTAATGTCGGAAATTTCTTTATTTTTTGAATATTCTAAAAGAGATGGTTTTAAAAAACATTTGTCTTCTCATATTAAAAAAAAGCGAGAATTGTCTAAATATTTAAAAACATCAGCTAAAGAAAAAAACTTGTCTAGAGGCTTAAGGGTATTACCTCATCGTAGGTATGAATTTGTTGCTCTGAATGTTGAAATGTTTGGAGGGTTTATGGCCAATTGGAACGAGTTTATATTCTTTGTAAAAACTAGAAATAAATTTCTTCTTCCAACGTATTTCTCTTTTTTTGGTTTAATTAATATTCAAAAAAAGGGAAATGTCCTGAACTGGAAAGATGGAGATTTCTTTGTCTTTTTGCAAAATAATAGCAAAATTAAAGATCAGATTTTTGTTGATGCTCACTCCTTTGACAACCCTCAAAACTTTTACTTAGATAATGGCAAACTAAAAATGATCGACTATGGAAGTCGTCATTGTAGGTCGTTTATCTTGGAAAATTGGGAACAAATTCAAAATAATTTCCCAAGACCGTCTAAAGAATAGGCGGTTTTTTGTTTCTAAATTATAACCGAAGCATTGGCTTTCTATCCACTCGAAGAATTTTTTTACCTTCTAGCCAAAATTTTTTGTTGATAATATTGTAATAAGCAGCTATTCCAATCATTCCAGCATTATCGCTACGGAATCTTTTTTCTGGAATTAGATATTTTTTATTTGATTTTTTAGCTAATTTACCAACTTCTCTAATTATATATTTATTATTAGAAACACCGCCGCCAATAATTATTGATTTTATTTCTGGATAAAGTTGTATGGTTTTTTTAAGCTTTGCTAAAAGGGAAGCGGAGACAGCATTAATAAATTCCCTGGAAAAATCATAAGACCAATCATTGTCTTTTTTATATTTTTCTCTAAGATCTTTAATTTTATATAAACAAGCGGTTTTTAATCCTGAGAAACTAAAATTTAAGTCCTTAGAATGAATCATGGGGATTGGTAATCCAAATCTACCCGCAATAGCCGATTTGGGTTTTTTATCATTTCTTTCTTTTATTCCCATTTCGGTGTCAGACCATTTTTTAGAGGCTTTATCAGCCAGCATAGTTAAGATTGGTCCACCGGGGTATCCAATATTCATCATTCTGGCCACCTTATCAAAAGCCTCTCCAGCAGCATCATCAAGAGTCTCTCCTAAAATCTTATAATTATTTATATTTTTGACATAAACTATTTCAGTGTGGTTTCCTGAGACTAATAAAGCTAAGGCTGGAAAAATAGTTTTTTCTTGTTTAGTTAAAACCGCCCCGTGTTCTTTTTTGTTAAGGATAAAAGAAGCTAATAAATGTCCTTCCATGTGATTGATAGGGACTAGTTTTTTCTTTCTTTGGTAGGCGAGGTCTTTAGCAAAATTAACACCCACCTCTAAGGCTATAGCTAGCCCAGGTCCATAAGTTACGGCTATAAATTCAATATCGTCTTCTTTTATCCGAGCTCTTTTAAGGGCCTCTCTGTAGACCTTATCAATATTGTCTTGGTGAGCTCTTCTGGCTATGTCAGGAACAACTCCACCCCATTTTTTATGCAATTCTACTTGAGAGGATATAACACTAGATAAAACAACTCTTCCTCTCAAAACCGCTACCGAGGTGTCGTCGCAACTGGTATCTATTGCCAGAATAATTGGATTTTTACTAATTTTATTATCTTTATTCATATATATTTATATCTCTAGTTTCTTCGTCTAAATATTTAAAGATTATATTTATTATTTTTCCACCGGCTTTATTAATCTTGATTTTTAAATCCTTTAAAAATTTATCGGCCCATTCTATAACTATAATATTTTCTGGTATTAAATATTGGTCTAAGCCAATTGTTTCTAAGTCTTTTAAGCTATCTATTCTCCAGGTATCAATATGAATAAATTGACCTTTTCTTGAACCAAATTTGTAGTCATATTCGTTTAAAATCGTAAAGGTGGGTGATTTTATTAAATTTTTTATCTTTAATTTTTTGGCCAAACCTTTAGAGAATTGGGTTTTACCAGCACCTAATTCTCCTGACAAGAAAAAAACTAAAGGTTTATTTAGCGGTTCGTCAATATATTTTAACATCGTCATCTCGCCAAAATTAATCGTTTCTTGGTCTTTTTTGGTTTGAGCTGACATAATTATCTTTTTGTTAGACAATTGTTTTTTTAGGTTAATTTGCCCAGGTCTCATAATATTTAGGTTGTTCATAGTGGTATCAACTACAGTAGAGGTTTCTCTCTTTGGTAAATTTCCCGCGTCAATTATGAGGTCAATTAAGTCTTGACTTTTTTGAGGGCAGTCTTTGAGCAAATTTTTTATACAGTAAGGCTTTGGTAAATATGATATGTTGGCTGAGGTGGCAGTAATTGGTTTACCAAATTTTTTTATTATTTCTATTATTAATTTAAAGTCAGGAAGGCGAATTCCTAGTGTTCCATACTCTGATTCTACGTCCGGAGCAACTTTTTTTAAGCCTTTGGATACAATTGTAATTGGACCAGGAAGATAATTCTGGTATAGATTCTCGGCTATTTCATTGATTTTTACATATTTTTTGGCCATTTCAATGTCGCTAACTGCAATTGAGAGAGGCTTTCCTTCACGTCGAGCTTTGTATTTAAATAGTTTTTTAATAGCTTGGGGATTGGTAGCGTCAGCTCCTAGTCCATAACAAGTTTCAGTTGGGAAAACTAAAAGACCACCAGATTTTAGAACTTTTAAAGCCTGGTTAATAATATCCAATTCATTTTTAGGGTTATATTTTAAGATTTTCATTAAAAATTTTTATTTTTTACCATTTAAGTATAACAAAGTTTATAAAAAAAACAACTTTTATAAGTAAAATTTTGCTTTTTTTTGAATAATGATATATTATTATTGATAATAAGTAGATTTTAATATTAATTAATAATAAAAATGAAGATAATTTCAGCAGAATTTGTTAAAGGTGTGGTCGGTGAAGATAAGGCCCTAAATACCCCTAGACCCCAATTAGCTTTTATTGGTAGGTCTAATGTTGGAAAATCAACTATTATTAATGCTTTAACTGGGCAAAAAAAATTATCTAAAACCAGCGCCTCTCCAGGAAGAACTAGAGAAATTAATTTATTTTTAATCAATAGCTCTATATATCTAATCGATTTGCCGGGTTATGGCTATGCGAAATTACCACTAGAAATTAGGGATCAAATCGAAAGACTTATTAATTGGTATTTATTTCTTTCTGATTATCAACAAAAGAAGATTTTTTTGATTATTGATGCTAAGGTTGGGCCAACAAAAGATGATTTAGAGATGTTGATGGCTCTAGAGGAACATAATAAGGAAATTGTGATTATTGCCAATAAAATTGACAAGGTAAAGAGCTCTGAAAAAGATAAACAAGTTAAAAAAATTAAAGATTTAACAAATGGTCATAAAATAGTCTTATGTTCTGCTAAAAATAATTTAGGAATATCGGAAATAATCAAAGAAATTTTTTAATAATTATATAATCATAAAAATATGGCCGAAGAAGTAATTTTGAGGTTTGACAATGTAACTTTTGAATATGTTCATAAAAAACCCTTATTAGATGAGGCTAGCTTTAGTGTTAGAAGGGGTGCTAAAATAACCCTAATGGGTCAAAATGGAGCTGGTAAGAGTACCATTTTTAATTTAATTAAAGGGGATTTAAAGCCAAAAAGTGGCTTCATATCTATTACCGGAGAAGCAACTATTGGGACAGCTCGACAAACAATTGCTCGCGAAGACATGGGTCTTAGTGTGGAAGAATATTTTTCCAAAGCTTTTGATATTATTCCTGGGAATATAAAAGCTAAAATCAATAAAGTATTGGAGGCGGTTGATTTTGTTACCCCCTTAGATAAAATAATTAGAGAGCTTTCTGGCGGTCAGCAAGCTCGATTACTTTTAGCTTATTCTCTTATCCAAAATCCCGATATATTATTATTAGATGAGCCCACTAATAATTTAGATAAAGCCGGAATTAATCATTTAATAAGTTTTTTAATCATGTATGAAAAAACTGTTATAGTTATATCCCATGATGCTGATTTCTTAAATTGTTTTACCGAGGGTGTTGTTTATCTAGATATCTTCACCAGGAAAACTGAGTTATATGTTGGTGATTATTATTCTGTGGTAGAAGAAATTAGCCGAAGAATAGAGAGAGAAAAGATGAAAAATGCTCAATTAGAAAAAAGAATCAAAGACAGAAAAGAAAAAGTTAATTTTTTTGCTAATAAGGGTGGTAAAATGCGTAAATTGGCTAAAAAAATGAAAGATGAAACCGAGGAACTAGAGGAAAACAAGGTCGACGTTAGAAGAGAAGATCGAACTATTAGAAAATTTGAAATTCCAGTAGGAGAAAATATCAACGGTGATATTGTAAGTATAAAAAAAATAAAGATAATAAAAAATCATGAGCCCGTTATGAAGGACGTTAATAAAGTTTTAGGAAAAAAAGATCGATTGATTATTAGTGGTCCCAATGGAATTGGAAAAAGCACTCTATTAAGATCTTTAGTAGCTGGCGGACAGGAAGGATTGGAAATTTCTCCAAAGGTTAAAATTGGTTATTATAGTCAAGATTTTTCGGCCCTAAATTTTTCGGACAAGGTTTTTGATTCTCTAAAAGAGTCTTTGGCTGATGGTATTGATGAGCAAACCATGAGGGCCGTGGCAGCTGGTTTTTTAATTACCGGAGAATTAATGGATAATAAAATAGCTGATTTGTCTGAGGGACAAAAAGGATTATTGTCTTTTGCTAGATTAGTTTTGATGCAACCATCTTTATTAGTCTTAGACGAGCCAACCAATCATATCAATTTCCGTCATATTCCAATAATCGCCGAAGCCATCAATAATTATGAAGGAGCAATAATCTTAATTAGTCATATGGAGGAATTTATTAAAGAAATTGATATTAATGACACGCTTGATTTAGGAGTTCTTTAATATTTGATTTAATATTTTTTAAAACGAACGCTAAATATTGGTTCATATTTATTATTATATTCATCAATTATTTCCACCGGTTCACCCTTTAATAATTTTGTTAGAGTGGCCTGACTTAAAATCTCCTTGTCGGACTCAATATCAGACTTAATTGAATATAATTGTTCCATTTCCGATTTCAAATCATTTTTTAGAGTCTCTTCTAGCTTTTTCTTTTTTAGTTTTAAACTTTCTAATTCTTCTAATACATTTTGATATTCTTGGGAATTAGCTAGAACGTCTCGATACATTTGTTTAATAGTTTTTTGCTCTTTTTGTTTCTCTTTAATTTTTGAAAAAATTTCTTGAACGTTAACCATAAGTTTAAAATTATTTTTTAATTATAAAAATAATATACACTAAAAATTTTTTAAAGTAAAATTTATTTTATGAATTATGATATTGCAATAATTGGTGGTGGTCCAGCTGGATTAATGGCTGCAGTTAGATCCGGGGAATTAGGTTTTAGTGTTATTTTATTGGAGAAAAATGACAAATTAGGTATAAAATTATTAGCCACTGGAGGGGGGCGTTCCAATATTACCAATCTAAATGATAATAGAAATATTGCTCAGAGCTTTGGCAATAATGGCAAATGGTTATTGTCAGGTTTGAGTCGATTTGGACCGGAGGATGTTTTGAAGTTTTTTAATAATAATAATTTACCAACCAAAGTTGAAGATAATAGTCGAGTATTTCCTGAAAATAATTCTTCCCAAAAAGTTTTAGATGTTTTCTTATTTCTTTTAAAAAAATATTCCATTGAAGTAAAAACGAAAGCTGAAGTTAAAAAAATAATAAAAAAAGAAAACAAAATTGAAAAAATAATTTTATCTAATGGGGAAAAGATCGTAGCTAAAAACTTTATGATATGTACTGGCGGAAAATCTTATCCGAGTACTGGGTCGACTGGTGATGGCTATACCTGGTTAAAAGAAATGGGGCATGATATTATTAAATTACGACCAGCTTTAGTCCCTATAAAGATAAAAAATCCTTCTATTAGGGAGCTAGAGGGTTTAAGTTTGTTGGATGTAAACACTTCTTATTGGCGTAAAAATAAAAAAATTTGTTCCGAGAGGGGAGATTTAATTTTTACCAGCAATGGCTTAAGTGGTCCTGCTATACTTAATCTTAGTGGAAAATTGGATAATTTAGAAGATCAATCAGGAGTAAAAATATCAATTGATCTTTTTCCTGATTTAGATTTTTCTGAATTAGATAAAAAAATACAAGATAAATTTAGTTCTGAAAATAGATTTTTAAAAAATGCTTTAGTGGGCCTTGTTCCGCCAAAACTAATTCCAGTTTTAATTTCTTGGCTTAAAATAGATTCAGAAAAAAAAGCTAATTTAATTAGTCGGACTGAAAGACATAATTTAGTTAAGTTATTAAAAAAACTGGAATTTAATGGTGCTGGCTCAGAGGGATTTGATAGAGCTATGATAACTGCCGGAGGAGTAAATTTGAAAGAAGTTGACCCTAAAAATATGAAATCAAAAATAATTAATAATTTATATATAGCTGGTGAAATTTTAGATTTAAATGGTCCAACTGGTGGTTATAATCTGCAAGTTTGTTGGACAACTGGATATATTGCTGGCCAATTATTATAAAAAATATGAAAGAAAAATTTAAAAACAATATAGTACCAAAGAACACAGAAGAAGTCGCTTCTTTTGATATGGAAAAAGAATTAGAAGAAATTAAAAAGAAATATCATGGACAGGAAGGTTTGGATAAAATTAGAGAGCTAAAAGATATGTGGCGTTTCCAAAAACTTGGTTTGGCTGAAATTCAAAATAAGGCCCTGGCTCAGATTATAGAGAATAAAGAAAATTTTAGAGCCGCTAGTTTTTTAAGAGAAAATGAAAATTTGTTTGAAAAATATTTGCTAACAGAAGAAATAATAAAAAAAATAAAAAAAGCTTTAAATATTTGTGAAAAAAGAGTTAAAAAAATAAAATCATTAAAAGAAGAATGTTCCGACGAAGAAGGGGGCATTGATAATAAAAAAATATTTACTAAAGTTTTTCAAATTGAGCCAGAGGGTGAAGTTGAGGCTATTATTAGACCCTTAAATATTTATTTTAAAATGAATAGTGAAAATGATTTTGCTTCAATTTATACTGGTAAAAATATTAGCAAGAAAAAATTAACTCCAATAGATTTAGAAACTTGCAAATCTTATGCTGGGGCTAAATTAGAAAAATCTATTTTCCCAGAATTAAAAGGAGCTATTGTAATTGAATCTCCGGCTAGTTTTGATGACTATGAGTTATTCAGAAAAATTATAAAACACGAAGAACAGCATGTTGTTAATGATGTGGTTTTTCGAATTCATTCTTCGGACGAAGATTATGTTTTAAAGATGATAAAAAAAGTGAATCCCGGCTCTAATATGGAAAAAATACTTGACTTGGTCAAAAACGCAGAAGTAGAAGAAAGAATTAAGAATGAAATCTCAGCTCATTTTGCTGAAGATTGTTTTGTTAAGGATATTAGTCCGTCCTTATTAATGCCCGATACAGTATATAGTTATGGTTATGAGTATAATATCTCCGAAACAGACAAAGAAGATATGCATTCCGAATATTTTAAAGTAGTGCAAAATGGAATCATTGCTTTTGCCAATCTATTAAAAGCTGGTTATGAGCTCGGGGATGTTCAAGCTGTTTTGGTTCCTGAACCTTTATTAACTTGGCCAAAAGTATCAGAGAGAATCATTGATAAAGTAAGATCTTCTTTTGATAAAAAGAGTGATACAAAAAAATACATTGATGAAAAAATAATAAAATTATCCAACGAAGCTGAAGAGTTATTTAAAAAATAATCTTTAAATTATGAAAAAAAAGAAAAAAATTTAAAACAAAAATTACAATGGTTTAGGGAAAATATTTGGATAGATGTTTCTATCGTATTGCTATCACTTTTGAGTGTTGGGTTGTTGGTTTATGAATTAAGCGCTGATTTATTAATTGAGCAATTAAAAATAATACATACAATAGATTTAATTATAGCTATTCTTTTTTTTGTCTGATTTCATATTTGGCTTATATTTATCTGATAACAAGAAAAGATATATTAGAAAGAATTGGGCCGATCTTTTAGCTTCAATTCCTGTTTCGCATGGAATTTATCGTTCCTTTAGGTTTTTGCGTCTAATTAGGGTTATTAGGGTTATAAGAGTTATTGCTCGTATAAATAGAGTTGGACATATTGCCGATAAAATAGCTCAGGATAGCTCTAAGTATGTTTATATGGGAGCAATTACCTCAACCATAGTTTTATCTGGGGCTGTTTTATTTTTTTCTATGGAATTGGGTATAAATTCGCAGGTTAATAATTTTTTTGATGCAATTTGGTGGGCTGTTGTTACTACCACCTCTGTTGGTTACGGAGACATTTATCCTATAACTTGGGAGGGGAGAGTAGTTGGAATGTTGTTAATGATTTTCGGAGTTGGGTTGGTAGGCGTCACCGCCGGAATTGTTGGTGGTAATATTTTAAAAAATAAAAAATAAACAAATTTTATCTCCTATTGCTTTTTAATTAATAAAAAGATAAAATATCAGTATTAATAAAATAAAAATAAAAAAATGAAAAAATTTAATCAAGGCAGAGATCGTGGTTTTAGTCGTGGTGGTGGATCGGGTAGAGATTTTGGTAGAGATGATCGAAGAGGTGGTTTTGATGGTAGAAGTGGTGGAGGCACTACTATGCACAAAACAATTTGTTCTGAATGCGGAGTAGAGTGTGAGGTTCCTTTTAGGCCAACTGGAGGGAAACCGGTTTTTTGCAGTAATTGTTTCGAAAACAAGAATAGATCTGAATCTAGATCCGATTCTAGATCTGAGTCTAGATTTGATGACAGAAGACCATCTCGTCCTCGATTTGATGATAATAAGTTCTCTGGCAATAAATTTAGCGAAAATAAAAAACCAGCTAATGATGCTAAATTAGACGAAGTTATTTCTCGTTTAGATAAAATTGTTAGATTATTAACTCCTGTTATTGACTTGAGAGAAAATAATACTAAATCAGAAAAGCTTCCTGTTGTAGAAAAAAAATCTAAAGAGGTTGCTAAAAAAGAAGTTAAAATTCCAGAAATAAAAGCAAAAGCTGAAGTTAAAAGTGCTAAAAAGGGTGCAAAAAAAGCAGCTAAAGCTCCAGTTAAAAAAAATAATAAGAAGAAATAAATTTTTTATAATAAATATAATTTAAGTAAAAACTTATGTTTGTTGTGAGTATTATAGTCTTACTTCTATCTTTTTATTTATTAGCGGTAGTTTGCGATCGTTATTTCGTCAATTCGCTTGATGCTATTTCTGAAAAATTAAAAATCAATTCTGACGTGGCTGGGGCTACTTAATGGCTATTGGGTCTAGCGCTCCAGAATTATTTGTATCTTTTATAGCCTTGTTTAAAACAGGAAACGAATCTTTGGGGGCCGGAACCATTGTGGGGTCAGCCCTTTTTAATATTTTAGTTATTATTGGAGCCTCGGCCATGGTAAAAAAGGCTTTTATCGCCTGGCAACCAGTTATTAGAGACGTTATTTTTTATTCCCTTAGTATTATCATTTTAATTTTTTCTTTCAAGGACGGGATTATTACCATGACAGAGGCTGGAATATTCCTATTGCTTTATGTCGTTTATGTTCTAGCAGTTTTAAAATGGAAAAAAATATTGCCATACAAAGAAGAAACCAAGGATGTGGTGGCTGATTTGGAAGAATCCTTAGAAAGGGAAACTAAGAAAAAAACATTATTAGGTAAAGTATTGGGTTTTGTAGAGCTTGGGCTGGATAAGCTTTTTCCTAATGCTAGGCATTATTGGTGGGTTTTCTTTATTTCTATATTGGTGATTGCTGGTTTGAGTTGGACATTAGTAGAAAGTGCGATTATTATTGCAGAATTTTTACATATTCCTGCGGTTATTATTGGACTAACTGTTTTAGCTGCTGGAACTAGTATTCCTGATTTGATGTCTTCGGTTATTGTGGCTAAACAAGGTCGTGGTGGTATGGCCATCTCTAATTCAATTGGTTCTAATATTTTTGATATTTTAATTGGGCTTGGTTTGCCATGGATGTTTATTTTGGCTTTTACCGGAAAAACAATTCATGTTGCTACGGAAAATCTTAATAGCTCTATTATTTTATTATTTGCCACTGTTCTAGCAATATTATTTTTATTATTGTTGAGAAAATGGAAGATAGGAAGAAAATCTGGTTTGATATTGATAGGACTATACGTAGCTTATTTAATTTGGGCAATTTTACAAGTAGTTTAATAAAAATATAAAGGTCGATTTTATTTTTTTTAAAAAAATAATTAAATTTTTTTATGAAAAAATTAACAATCTTAGATGTGTTGGCCCTAATTTTAGTGATTGTTGGAGGACTAAATTGGGCGTTAGTTGGAGTTTTAAATTTTGATTTAGTTGCTACAATTTTTGGTGATATGTCAATTGTCTCTCGAGTAGTTTATTCTTTGGTAGGTTTGTCAGCTCTTTATCTTTTAGTTTGTCTACCAAAATTGGCTAGAAAATAGTATTTCTTCTTAAAAATCTCATTATTTTCTTTGTAGATAGTAATGAGATTTTTGTTTTTTGTTTAATATTAGTTTATTTTTGAACGGTTTGAATTTTTTAAAAAATAAGGTATAATAACCTGGTAATAATTCAAGCGAAAATATGAATAATGATATAGAAAAAAAAGAGGTTTCTCGTTTTGATTTTGAAAAAAAATGGGAGGAAAAATGGAGGAATATGGGATTATATAAAACCCCAGAAATCACCGATTTAAATAAAAAATTTTATTGTTTAGATATGTTTCCTTATCCCTCGGGGTCAGGGCTTCATGTTGGTCATGTTGAGGGTTACACAGCTTCTGATATTTTAAGTCGTTTTAAAAGAATGAACGGCTTTCAAGTTATCCATCCTATGGGATGGGATGCTTTTGGCTTGCCAGCAGAAAACTACGCTATTAAAACCGGCGTTCATCCAGAAAAAACTACTGATGAAGCTATAAAAAACTTTATTACTCAAATTGATTCTATTGGTTTGTCATACGATTGGGATTTGGAAATTCAAACTAGCAAACCAGAATATTATAAATGGACCCAGTGGTTTTTTCTTTTATTGTATAAAAATGGTTTAGCTTACAAGAAAAAAGCCAAAGTTAATTGGTGTGATAAATGTTTTACAGTTTTGGCCAACGAACAATCTGAGGGTGGAGTTTGTGAAAGATGTGGTAGTCAGGTTGTCCAAAAAGATTTAGAACAATGGTTCTTTAAGATTACTGATTTCATAGAAGATCAAGAATATCAAGGAAAAAAAATAAAAGGATTATTGAGTGGATTAAATGATATTGATTGGCCAGAATCAACTAAATTAGCTCAATCTAATTGGATCGGAAAAAGCTCCGGAGCCAAGGTTGTTTTTAAAATTAAAGATCAATCTAATATTGTATATGATTTAGAGGTTTTTACTACTCGTCCAGATACTTTATTTGGTTGTACTTATGTAGCTATAAATCCAGAACATGAAATATTAACTAAATTTAAAAATAATATTGAGAATATTTTAGATATTAATAAGTATGCAGAAGAGGTTAAGATGAAAACCGAAATAGAAAGAACTAATTTAAGCAAAGATAAGACTGGTTATGAGATTAAGGGATTAAAAGCTATTAATCCAGTAAACGGAAAAGAGATGGCAGTGTTTGTGGCTGATTATGTTTTATCTACTTATGGCTCTGGGGCAGTTATGGCAGTGCCAGCCCACGATGAAAGAGACTTCGAGTTTGCCAAAAAATATGATTTAGAAATAATAGAAGTGGTTAGCGGGGGCAATATTTCTCAAGAAGCCTATACTGGCGATGGAAAATTAATCAATTCTGATTTTTTAAATGATTTATCGGTTTCAGGGGCCAAAATTAAAATTATTCAATGGTTAGAAAAAAATAATTTAGGACAAGAATCGATTAATTATCGTTTGCGTGATTGGCTAATTTCTCGTCAAAGATATTGGGGGGCTCCTATCCCTATAGTTTATTGTGATGAATGCGGTGAGGTTCCGATTCCAGAAAAAGATTTGCCAGTTATTCTTCCAACCGATGTAAATTTTAGACCAACTGGTGAATCACCTTTGTCGGACTCAAAAACTTTTCATGAGGTAATTTGTCCAAAATGCGGATCTAAGGCTAGAAGAGAAAATGATACCATGGATACTTTTGTTTGTTCTTCTTGGTATTATTTTAGATATTTTGACTCTAAAAACGATAGAGAATTTTCTAGTAAAGAAAAAATAGATAAAGTTATGCCAGTGGATATCTATATTGGTGGAGCCGAGCATTCCGTTATGCATCTTCTTTATGCTCGATTTTTTACTAAAGTTTTGCAAAAATATGGATATATTGATATTAATGAGCCCTTTCAAAAATTGAGACATCAGGGCACTATTTTGGCCGAGGATGGCAATAAAATGAGTAAATCTAAGGGTAATGTTGTTAATCCAGATGATGTTATTTTGGAATACGGAGCTGATTCTCTTAGAATGTATGAAATGTTTATGGGAGCCTTTGATGATTCCAAGCCTTGGAATACTAAAAATATTGCTGGGGTTAGAAGGTTTTTAGATAGAGTTGAGGGCTTAATAGAAAAAATATCGATTGAAAAAAATTTTTCAGATAATAATTTTTTAGTTTTAGAATTAAATAAGTCTATAAAAAAAGTTGGGGAAGATATTGAGGATTTAAAATTTAATACTGCTATTTCTCAGTTAATGATTTTAGTTAATGCCTTCTCTCAACAAGAAAATTTTTCTAAAAATTCTTTTGAAAAATTTTTATTAATATTGGCTCCTTTCGCTCCGTTTTTAACCGAAGAATTATGGGAACAAATTGGCAATGGTTTTTCTATCCACCAGCAAGTCTGGCCATCTTATAATGAAGCCTTGCTGGCTACCGAACAAATTTCTTTAGCCGTGCAATTCAACGGCAAAACCAGGGGGGTTATTCAAGTTGATAGAGATATTACCGAAACAGATGTTATTAACTTAATAAAAAATGATGAAAAATTAAAATCATATTTAATTTCCGATTCAAAAAAAATTATTTATATTAAAAATAAAATTATAAATATTATAATCTAATAATTAATTCTAAAATTATGAGTGGTGTTATTATCTTGTTAGCTTTTGTGTTAGTTTTTTTCTTTGCTTCTTTAAAGCAAATTAATCAATACGAAAGAGGTGTTAAATTTACTATGGGAAGATATTCGGAAATCATGAATCCGGGCTGGAGATTCTTATGGCCAGTTTTTCAAACTTTTAAAAAAGTGGATATTAGAATCAAGGCGGTTGATGTTCCTGACCAAAGAGCTATTACTCGCGATAATGTTCCCGTAACAGTTAATGCTGTTTTGTATTACAAAATCTCCGATGCCGCTAAAGCTGTTATTGAAGTAGAAAATTTTTATTATGCCGTTAGTCAATATGCTCAGACTACCATGAGAAATATAGTTGGAGAAATAACCTTAGATGAGCTTTTAGCTGAAAGAGATAAGATTGCTGAAAGAATCAGGGAAATTGTTGATAAAGAGACCGATGAATGGGGTCTAAAGGTTAATAACGTAGAGTTAAAGGATGTGGTTTTACCAGAATCAATGGAAAGAACTATTGCTAAGCAAGCTGAGGCCGAGAGAGAAAAGAGGGCAGTTATTATTAATTCTCAAGGAGAATTAGTAGCAGCTGAAAATTTGGCTAAAGCAGCCGAGACATTATCAGCTTCAAATGGGGCCCTTCATTTAAGAACCTTACAGTCTATCAATGACATTTCTTCTGATCAATCTAACACAATAGTATTTGTAACTCCAGTTGAAATTTTGAAGGCTTTTGAAGGTTTTACTAAGAAAAATAATTAGAACAAAAAAAATAAATAGAAAATATGGCAGTTCTATATCAAAAATATCGTCCTCAAAATTTTTCCGAAATAGTTGGACAAAATAATATCAAGACAACTTTGCAAAATGAGATTTTACATAATAAAGTTTCTCATGCTTATTTGTTTTGTGGTCCTAGGGCGGTTGGAAAAACTACCTTAGCTAGGGTTTTAGCCAAAGCTATAAATTGCCAAAATAGAACCAGCGATAATTTTGAGCCTTGTAATGAATGTGATAATTGCTTGAGTATTAGTAATTTTAGTAATCTGGATGTTATTGAAATTGATGCTGCCAGCAATACTGGTGTTGATAATGTGAGAGATAATATTATTGCCTTAAGTCGGGTAAAGTCATCAAATAATAATTTTAAAGTTTTTATTATTGATGAAGTTCATATGCTTTCTTTGTCAGCTTTTAATGCTTTGCTTAAAACTCTGGAAGAACCTCCAAAAAATGTTATTTTTATATTATGTACTACTGAAATCCATAAAGTTCCAGCAACTATTATATCCCGTTGTGAGAGATTTGATTTTAAAAGAATTAGTATTAATGATATGGTGACAAAATTGGAGCATATTATTAAAAATGAGGGACTAGAAGTTGATAGAGATGTTTTAGAGCTAATATCTTTGAAGTCAGGCGGACATTTGCGTGATGCCGAAAGTTTGCTTAGTCAAATTATTGCCGTAAGTGGAGATAAAATTAATATAGATAGCGCCAACTTAATTATTCCTTATAATAATATTGAAGAGAATATAAATTTTTTAGAGGCCTTAAGTCGAAAAGACGCTTCTTTGGCCATTAAAATGATTAATGATATTTCTGGTAGCGGAGTTAACTTAAAAAACTTCCTAAATGATTTGATTGAGCTTCTTCGAAAGATGATCTTAAATAAAGTTAGTGATTCCTTATCAAGTAGTTTAGGCCTAGATTTAAATGAAAAACTGGAAATTAAAATTAATAATGTTAATAAAAATTTTTCTCTAGAGAGCTTAGTTGATATCACTGAAGAATTAATGCTAGCCTTAAAAGAATTGCCGACCTCTTTCATACCTCAAATGCCGATAGAGTTAGCTATTATTAATATTTCACATATTAATAGCCCTAATAACCCATCTTCTTTTGAGCCAATTAAAAATATTTCTAATATTTCCGTTAAAACAGATTCTAATATAGAGGATGCTTCTATTAAAAAAGAAAAAGTGTTTAAAAAAAATACTTCAGGGGTTAATTTAACCGAGATAGAAAGTCATTGGTCCGAATTTTTGAATAAATTAAAACCATTAAATCACTCTTTGTCTTTTGTTTTACAATCTTGCAATATAGATGGAGTCGATGGCAAGAAGATTTGTTTATCTTTTAAATATAAATTTCATAAAGATCGCTTAGATAGTCCAGAGATCAAAAAAATGATCGAAGATGTTTTACGGGATGTTTATAAAACTGATTTAAGCATCGAGGCTTTAGTTAATGAAAATATAGAAATTAATAAAGATAATAATGATAAAAATGGTGGGGAAGTGATAGATAATTTACTAAAAACTTTTGGTGGTCAAATTATAAATTAAAAATAAAAATATGCTAGATATAAAAAAAATTAGAGAAGAAAAAAGCGAAGTTGAAAAATCTTTAAGAAAGAGAATGGGGGACAAAGTCGTTCTAAATTTAGATTTAATTATTTCTTTGGACGATGATAGAAAAAAGATTATCCCTGAGTTAGAGGGTTTACAAGCTGAGAAAAATCAATTATCAAAAGTTAAGCCCGATGAAGAAACTATTAAAAAAATAAAAGAAAATAATGTTAATATTAAAAAATTAGAAGAAAATTTATCAGAAATTGAAAATAAATTAAAAGAAGAATTGTCCTCTTTACCAAATCTAGTATCTGACGACGTAATTGCTGGAGGAAAAGAGAATAATAAGGTTACCTATACTTTTAAAGAAAAACCTAATTTCGATTTTAAACCAAAAAATCATGTTGATTTGGCTGAAGATTTGGATATTATAGATTACAAAAGAGCGGCTAAAATGTCAGGGGCTGGTTTTTGGATATATAAAGGTGACGGCGCTTTATTGGAATGGGCCTTATTAAATTATTTTATAAATTTTCATGTCAAAAATGGTTATACTTTTTTAATTCCACCATTCTTATTAAATGAAGCCTCTGCCTATGCCTCTGGTCATTTACCAAAATTTGGCGAAGATCTTTTTTGGCTAAAAGATGAAAAAATGTGCTTAAATGCTACCGCCGAAATGATGTTAGGAAATTATCATCGTGACGAGGTTATTAAAGAAGATGATTTGCCTTTTAAATATATTGGTTACTCAGCCTGTTTTCGAAGGGAGGCTGGTAGTTATCGTCAAGAAGAAAGAGGTATGATCCGCGGACATCAATTTAATAAAATTGAAATGTTTCAGTACACTAAGCCGGAAAACTCTTGGGAAGCCTTTGATGAAATGAAAAATCAGGCCATTGAATTATTACAAGGACTTGATTTGCATTTTCAGGTTAGTGATTTAGCTGCTGGAGATTGCTCCGCCGCTATGGCTAAGACCGTTGATTTGGAGGTTTATATTCCAAGCATGGAAATTTATAAAGAAGTTAGTTCCGCTTCTAATGCTCTAGACTATCAGGCTCGCCGAGGGAATATTAGGGTTAAGGGTGGTGATGGAAAAAACTATTTCCCTCATACCTTAAATGCCTCTGGTATGGCAACTTCTCGCTTAATTCCAGCCATATTAGAGCAGAATCAACAAACCGATGGTAGTATTATAATCCCAGAAGTTCTAAGGCCTTTTATGCCCGGCAATATTTCTATAATTAAGAAAAAATAATGTTAACCAGAGTTATTTTAATTATTTTTTATTACAGTTTTTATTTATTATTTCCTTTCTTGGGTTTTTTATTTTGGAAATTGTTTCAGAGTAAAAAAATATCAATAGAAATAATTATTTTAATTATAATTTCTCTAATCTTAATTTGGTCTAGATTTATTGAGCCCAGCTACTTAAGTATAAAAAAATATGATTTTAGTACCAAAGAAAAAGAATCTTTATCGAAAGAGTTAAAAATGGTAGTAATTTCTGACCTGCACCTTGGAGCTTATAATAATGATTTTTTTCTAAAAAGGGTTGTTAAAAAAATTAATAAAATAAATCCAGATATTGTTATTATTCCCGGTGATTTTAGTTATTATTTAGACGACAATAATATATATTCTACATTTTCTGAGTTGAAAAATATTAAGGCTATTAAATTAGCGGTTTTAGGAAATCATGATTATGGAAAAGGGGAAAAAGATGTTTCCCAAAAATTAACCTCAAATTTGGAAATGATAGGAGTGCTAATGTTAAATAATAAAACTAAAACCATTGAAATTAATGATTCTATTGTTAGATTGGTAGGGCTGGAAGATATTTGGGTGGGCTTACCAGATTATAGTATTTTAGAAAAAAATGATTTTGATAAACAAATAGATTTATCTGTTTTGGTTGCCCACAATCCTGATACTATTTATGATATTAAGGATTATTGCTCTGAAGAAAAAAAATGTTTTCAGTCTGATCTGATGATTTCTGGACATACTCATGCTGGGCAAATTAGATTGCCTTGGCTTTATAAGCATGTAATTCCAAGTGCCTATGGCTTTAATAAGGGTTTTTATAATATTTTTGAAACCAATATTTTTGTTACCCCCGGAATAGGCAATGTTGTTTTACCACTAAGATTGTTTAATTTTCCTGAAATATCGGTAATAAATTTAAGATATTAAAAATTTAATCTTGCCAAATTTGTCTTTTTGTGTTATATTGACTTAATATAATTGATTAATTTTATCTTTTTAAAATGACTAATTTTTTTAAAAAAATCGCTCCAGTAGCTCTATTATTAGTCTTTTTTTTGTTGCCAGAAAAATCTTCAGCTATTACTACGACAAATATTTATCCCAAAACAGCTAATTATTTCTTAAAATGGAATATTGCTGATTATGAAGTCCCAGAATTGGCTAAATGGGATCTTTTAATTTTGGATATGGAAGTTCAAGAAAATAGCCGATCCAATTTAAAAAAAATTAGGCAATTGAATCCAGATGTCATAATTTTGGCTTATATTACTTCGCAGGAGGCTAATGCTAATATTTATTCAAATCAATGGAGCCAATATGCTAGTTTAAGAAAAAAATTGGTAAATAATATTGATAGTGGTTGGTGGCTCAAAGATAAAAATGGTAATAGAACTAGTTTTTGGGATGGAACCTATTTATTGAATGTTAGCGATGGGGCTAAAACCAATTCTAAGGGTCAAAGATGGAATGATTATTTACCAGAATTTGTAAAAAACGAAATAATTTCCACTGGCCTATGGGATGGGATTTTTTATGATAATATTTGGGGTGATATTTGTTGGGTTAATGGAAATTTGGATATAAACAACGAAGGACAAGTTAAATCTATAACTTATATTAATAATAGTTGGTCAGATGGAGTAAAAAAAATGCTCAAAAAAACTAGAGATTTGATTGGTAATAATTATTTAATTTTGGGCAACGGTAAAGTTTATGATGGCTATCAAGGCCTTTTAAACGGAGTTATGTTTGAAGGTTTTCCTCCTTCTTGGGAGAGTAATGGTGATTGGGGTGGAATAATCTCAACCTATTCTCGTGTAAAAAATAGTAATAATAATCCTAATATTACTGTTATCAATTCTTATAGTAGCAATAGGCAAAATTATCAATTAATGAGATTTGGCCTAACCAGCACTTTAATGGAAAATCATGGATATTTTAGTTTTGACTTTAGCAATTCCGACCACGGACAAGTTTGGTGGTACGATGAATACGATGTTAATTTGGGCCGGGCTCAATCAGCTCCCTATAATATCTTGGACAGAGGTAATACTACTTATAAAAATGGTTTATGGCGAAGAGATTTTGAGGAGGGTATAGCTATAGTTAATTCTACTAATAAAGAACAATTATATGTTTTTAGTCAGGAAGAATTTGAAAAAATAAACGGAACACAGGATCGAAGTGTTAATAACGGAAGTATTATAAATTATGTAAAGATAAAACCAAACGACGGAATTATTTTATTAAAAAGATCGTCTAGCGTTGGTACAGTAAAAAATAATAGTTTTAATAATGGTGATTTTATTAGGGTTTTTGGTCAAGATGGAAAGCAAACTCGTTCTGGTTTTTTTGCTTACCTAGATGCTTATCCAGCCAATTCCCAAATTTTAATTAGTGATATTGATAATGATAAGCAAGAAGAAACTCTCGTTAATAGTCGTGGAGTTATTTCTATCTATAAAAATAATATTAAAATTAGAGAATTTAGACCGTATGATGGTAAATTTACTGGAGAAATTTCCTTTGCTGTGGCAGATTTAGATGGTGATGGTCACAAAGAAATAATTACTGGAGCTGGACAGGGTGGCGGGCCTCACGTTAGAGTTTTTAATAAAGATGGTAAGCCATTAATCGGTGGTTTTTTTGCTTATGATAAAAATTTTCGAGGTGGAGTTAGAGTAGCTGTGATGGACTTGGATGGAGACGGAACTAAAGAAATAATTACGGCTGCCGGGACCGGTGGCGGACCTCATATCCGAGTTTTTAATAAAGATGGTAAATCCTTAATTGGAGGTTTTTTTGCTTATGACAAAAATTTTCGAGGAGGAGTTTCTCTGGCAATAGGTGATATTAATGGAGATGGACAGAAAGAAATAATAACTGCCCCTGGACCAGGGGGAAGTCCTGAAGTTAAAATTTTCAATAAAGATGGGCGGTTTTTAAAATCTTTTTTAGCTTATGAAACCAGCTTTACTTCCGGACTTAGAGTAATGGCCGATGATATGGATAATAATAAAATTGATGAGATTTTGGTTGGAACAATAAGCTTTTAAATTGATTTAAATCATTAAATAAACTATAATATATATAATAATAAAAATATGAAAAAAGAAAAAAATAACAAAAAGATGGACGAAAAATTTGTTAGTCAAGAAAATGGAGGTTTAGAAGTTATTCCACCAAATAGTGATATCGGAGCAATTAATTCTAGTATTATTGAACCAGCCGAATCTGATAATGCTGTTAGTATTGATAAAGAGAAGGTTAATGTTAAAAAAAGCGGTAATTTAGTTGTAGGAAATTTGAATTTAGTTTTAAATCCAATTAAAAAAAGGAGTGAAAAATATTATAAAGAAAATATTTGGCACTTAATTGCTGATATTTTTTTAGTTTTACTGATAACTGCTTTAATTTTATTTTTATTTCTTTTTAACAAAACTAAAAACAGGGATAATATTTCGTTGAATGTTAAGCCTAGCTCCGAAGAAATTGTGACTGGCTCTTTAATTACTTTTGAATTAGGATATAAATCTAATATTGAAGCCAGTAATAGTGTTGTGAGCGTCTCATTGCCAGAAAATTTTATACTTGAGTCGGTGTCTCCTAATAACTTATTTGATGCGACTAATAATTCCTTTAACTTAGGTAATTTAGACGTTAATTCAAATGGGAAAATAAAAATAAATGGCTTAATACAGGGGGATATAAATGATCATCAAACTATTTCTTTTAATTTTAATTGTGCTCAGTGTGGCCGCAATGGTTTTAATAACTCTTATATTTATAGTATAGAAAAACAAGCCATCGATCTCTTGGCTGATGTTAGTAAAAATCTATACCTAAATGCTGAATTTGATGGAAAATTATTAATAAAAAATAATTCCAATAATATACTAGAAAATATAAAAATAAATTTTGGAAATGATATTGAAATTAAAAAATCTGATTATTTAATTGAAAAAGGGGAAATGATTATTGATAATTTAGCAGCTCAAGAAGAAAAAACTATTGATTTTATAGCTATTCCTAAAAAAGAGGGAGAAATTATTGTAATTCCTAAAATAAACTTAAATTCCTTTGAGCAGGAATTCTCTTTATTGGGGCAGGAATTTTCTTCTCTTGTTAAATCTCCTAGTTTAAGTTTGTCGATAAATAGTGATAAAAAAAATATAGTTTTAGGTGAGAAAATAAAATATTCTATAAATTACAAAAACGAAGGAACGGAATCTTTGAAAAATATTCAAATAAATTTAATTTCTGGTAACCCTAATTTCTCTATAGTTTCAATAAATAGCGACAACTTGAAAAATTCAAAAATAAATAATAATTCTCTCGTTATCTATGATCTATTACCACAAGAGTCTGGCTCTATTAACCTAGAGGTTTTGTTTGACCAAAGGCAGGTTAATGCTAATCAAGAATTGTTTTTAAAAGCCAACCTAGAATATCAGATTGCTGACCAGGTTATTAAATATTCTTTAAATTCGGAAAAAAACAAGATGATATCTCAGGTTTCAGCCCTGGTTGGAGTTTATTATTATAGCCCTCAAGGAGATCAATTGGGTGTTGGACCTCTACCTCCTGCTATTGATATGGCTACAAATTATTGGGTTTTTTTAGAATTTAATAATTCTGGTAATGATTTAGAAAATTTTTCTTTAACAGCCGAATTACCAGAGAACGTTTATTTTTCCGATAATAAAAGAGTCTTGGATGGTAGTTTGATATATGGAGAAATTGGTAAGAGATTAATTTGGGAAATACCAGAAATGTCCGGAGGAACTAACAAATATAGGGCTAGTTTTGAAATAACTTTAATCCCAGAAGAAAATAACTTAGGAAAGGTTTTAAATTTATTAGAAAATATTAAATTTACTGTTAATGATAAATTTGTTGGGCAGGAATTGTCAGGTAATTTAAAAAATCTTGATACTAATTTGGAAAGCGATAAATTATCTAGCGGAAAGGGGCGAGTTGTAAATATAAGATAATGTCTATGATTGAATCTCTAAAAAGAATAATAAAACCAAGATATCAAACTCTAAACAAGATTGAAATATTAAAAGATAATTTAATACATAACTTAAATTATCTTTATTCTTTGCAAGAGCAAGCTGAAATTTTTCCAGTTTTAAAGTCCAACGCTTATGGCCACGGATTAAAAGAGGTTTCCAGTATTTTAAATAAAACCAGGGTCAAGATGGTGGCAGTTGATTCTTTTCCAGAGGCTCAAATTGTTTATAAACACTTCAATAGAAATGTATTAATACTAAACGAAATGCCTCTCAGGGCCTATAAATATTCTAAGCTTCAAAGAACTGAGTTTGTAGTTTATAATCAAGAGACTTTAAAACATCTAGCTAAAAAATTTGGTAAAAAGATAAAAGTACATTTATTCTTAAATACCGGAATGAATAGAGAGGGGATTGATGATTTAGATATTTTTATTAAAGATAATCTAAAATATTTAGAAAAGGTAAATATAACCGGATTTTGCTCTCACTTAGCCGAATCTGACAATCCTAATAGTGATTTTAATAAATATCAAGAAAAAATCTTCTTATTGGGACTAGAAACTCTAAATAAGTATAAAATTTACCCCAAATGGGTTCATTTAGGTAATTCTGGTGGAGTATTTTTACTAAAAAACAATCGACTTAATTCTTTTAGGCCTGGCCTATCTTTTTATGGATATAGCCCTTTTGAGGGTGAGAATCTTAGTAATCTAACAGCTAATTTAAAACCAGCCCTAAGGGTCTTCTCCACTATAACATCTCTTCATAAGATTAAGGCCGGAGAAAGGGTTTCTTATGGCGACAGTTTTAGAGCTGAACAAGATCTAAACATAGCCATAATACCTTTTGGATACTTTGAAGGCCTGGATAGAAGATTTTCTAATTGTGCAAAATTTTTATTCACTAATAAAAACGAGGTTTTTTGGGGTAAAATAGCTGGAAAAGTTTGCATGAATCTTACTTGTATAAATTGTTTGGACAGGGAAGTGAAGCTCGGTGATGAAATTAAATTGATTTCTGAAATAAAAGATATGGACAATTCTATAGAAAGCTTAAGTAAAAAAATAGATATTTTAAATTACGAAATGCTTATAAGATTAAATTCTGGAATAAAAAAAATAGTTATTTAAATATATAATTTATGAGGCCAAAAACTAAAACAAATTATTCTTTTTCTGAAAGAAATAAAAAAACCTTTTCTGGATCCTTTAGAGGGCCCAAAAAAGAAAGTGAATTTAATATTCTTTGGCTTTTTTTAGTGGCCATAATAGCAATACTAATCATGCCAATTATCTTAATATTCTCTAATTTTTTTAATATTAAGAATATTAGTATAAACGGATTAATAAAAATAGATCAAAAAGAAGTAGAAAATATAGTCTTAGAGCAAAAAAACAACAAAAAATTCCTTATAAAGCAAGAAAATCTGGTATTTTTTAATAAAAATGACCTAATTAAATCACTGGAAGTATATAATTTCAAAAACGTTTATGTTCAAAAAAAACTTTTAAAGAGATCTTTAAATATAAATATAGAGGAAAGAACTCAATCTTTTATTTTTCTTGAGAATAATATTTATTTTTTTACTGATTCTAATGGTTATGTGATAGACTATTCTTATAATTGTAATTATATAGCTGATCTTAAAAATAGAGTTAATCCTGTTATTGAGCTTAATTCTTCTAGTACTGAAGAAAATACAATAGTTGACCAAGTTGATGACAGCGCTAATAATGAAGAATATGAGCAAATTATCGCTAAAAATTCTGATAATTGTTTATTGATAGATGAAAATTATAAGAAAGAAAATTTATATCCAATAATAGAAAATATTGGTAAAGATAAGGTTAACGATGGCAAAAAAAATATTAAATTAGATCAAGAATATATAGATTTTGTTGTTAAATTATACAACGATATTGATATTAGCGGCAATTTTGGCCTCAAAAACGTCATTTTAGACGAGGAGTATAATACTGTCAAAATTAAGCTAAATAACGACCTAGAGGTCTATTTTAGCTTTAAAAATGAGTATTCCGACCAGATATCTCGCTTTTTTGTGTTAAAAAAGGAGCTAGGGGAAGGTTTAAGTGGTAAAAAATACATAGATTTAAGATATGGAGATAAGATTTTTTATTATTAATTATAAATAATATGGGTGAAGGAGCTTTTAAATTTGTTTTTATTTTGGCTATTTTTATTTTTTGTTTAGTCACAATAGGAATATTTTTAATTATTTTAAAAATATTACTTTTATTTACTCCAGAAATAAATATAATGGGATTAAGTATAGTTTAGGCACGAGAAGCTTAAAGCTTGAATTAATTGTATTAATTAGGTATTATATAATATATAAGGTTAATTAATATACATAATAAGAAGTAAGAGATATCAAATTATGTCTACTACCCCAGGCACTAAGCCTATAATAAAACATTTAACTGACTTTTTAAACTATTGCGAGATAGAGAAAGGTTTGGCTAATAAGACTCAAGAAAACTATTCTAGATTTCTAGGAGATTTTTTTTCCTGGTTAAAAAATAATAGACTCGAAACTTTAAAGCCTAAGGATTTATCCGATGAACACATTTGGAGATATCGATTATATCTATCTAGGAATAAAAGTATTAGAACTAAAACCGAATTAAAGAAAGTTACGCAAAATTTATATTTAATTGCCTTAAGATCGTTATTGGAATATTTTTTAGAAAAGGATATTACCTCCCTGCCTCCTAGCAAAATAAAATTAGCTAAAGATACCAGAGATAAAGAGATTAATTTTTTAAATTTATCACAAGTAGAAAAATTATTAGATTCTCCTGATATTAGCACAAAGCAAGGAATGCGTGACAGAGCTATACTTGAAACATTCTTCTCTACTGGATTACGTGTTCAGGAATTGGTTAATTTGAATAGAGATCAAATTAAGATTGATAAAAACACAGAAGATCTAGAAATTGTTGTCGTTGGCAAAGGTGGTAAAGTTAGAACTGTTTATTTTTCAAAAAGGGCCGTTCATTGGTTAAAAAAATATCTTGATTCTAGATTTGATATCGATGAAGCTCTATTTATTAATTATTGGAAACCAGCTCAAAATTCAGACAAATCAAGAAGACTAACTGTCAAAAGTGTTGATAATATAGTTAAAAAGTATGTAAAAATAGCTGGATTACCAATAATGACAACCCCTCATACCCTTAGACACTCTTTCGCCACAGATTTACTCTCCCAAGGAGTTGATTTAAGATTAGTCCAAGAATTTTTAGGCCATAAAAATATCGCTACTACTCAAATATATACCCATGTTACAAAAAAACAATTGAGAGATATACATAGAAAGATTCACTCTCAAAGAAGTTTTGAAAAATAATATTTTTAAACTAAAAAATAATTTATAAATTTATCATAATTAATTAAAAATCTATGTTTAATAAAAAATTATTTTTGTTATTATTCATAACAATTTTTCTATCTGCTTGTTCTGGCAATAGAGCAAACAACAACCTCTCTTCTTACAATCTTTTTAATGATAATTCAGAAGAATTAGCTTCAGGAAGTGATTTTGTAGGAATAGAAGAGAATCGGGAAAGTAAATTAACTAATGAAAATATAAACCAACTTAAAGATTATCAAAATATTTATGTTTCTAAAAATTTAAATATTAGATTTCTTTATGCCAAAAAAGACCCACTTTATAATCAAGATTGTGAAATATCAGAAAAAGATAATACTATTTATAATTCTTGTGGATATAGCGTAGAAGTGGCAAGGAAAGATCCTGAATTAAGCAACTTGGAAGTTGTTAACAGCCTCATAAAAACAGAAAATCAAGATTATTGTGAAATATTAGAAAAATATGACAATAATTTTAAAAATACCTACCAAATATTACCAATTTATGATAAGATACCTGACAACTTGAGTGATATTTTTGATATTTGCGGAAAATATACTAGTCATTACTTAAGTAATCAATATAAGCTTTTTTTTGATCCCGAGTATTTAAATTATTTTTTAATAATTAAATATGGAGGTCATGAGCCACAGGGGGTCTTGGATATTCTAGATGATGGTTCCCTAAAATATTGGTTTGAAACAATAGAATTTATTAATAAATAACAATAATAATTAATATAACAATTATGAAATTTTGTAAAAAAAACTTTTTTCTATTTTTAATTTTTGGAATTATCTTTTTATTTTCCACTAATAATGTTTTTGCTCAATCTATAGAAATCAAAGAAATCAACTCCCCTACTAACAAAAATTTGAATTCTGTTCATGTTAACGATAGTAATATCTATATATTTGGTGATGATTGTTTTGCGGCTAAATCTATTAATAATGGTGTTTCTTGGGAAATTCTTAATATACCTAATTGTTCAGGTGATATAAAATCTGCTTATATAAACTCTTCTAATGACGATATAATAATAATAGGAGATAATTTTATAAAAAGAAAAAATACTCCTTATGCTCCTTGGGGAAATTTTTCTAATTTTACCGAAAGTGGTGAATTCGGTTCTATTTTATCTGATTTTAATAATAATATCTATTTATTTCCAAAGAATAATAAAGGAAATGGGACTAGACTCTCAGCACTAAACAATAGCCCGTATAATTTTTATTTACCAGCAACAAAAAATTCACCTAGAATAAGTGACTTTACTTATAGAGCAACCTCGTTAAGTGGTAATATCTTGGTTACTTTTTTGCACAATTTAAGTAATAGCGGAATTTTTTCCTCTGTTTATATATCTGACAATAACGGACAATCATGGAAGACTGGTAAGATAGAAGCAGATCCATCTAAATTAATGACTTATGTTGTAGCATCTTCTTTTAATAATAATAATGGTTTTATGGCCGGAGTTCATTATGGTGGGTATGGAATATTCTTGTATAAAACCAGTGATAATGGAAACAATTGGAGTTTCGTTAGCTCGAAAAATGAAAATCTTAATCCGAAATCTATATACACAATTGATTCTAATAATTTTATAGTCGTTGGCAGTAAATTAAGTGTTAACAAATGGGATAAAGGATTTATAATGGATAAAAATGGAGAAATTGTTGATTTCAACTCTCCTCTTAATTATATTTCTAGTTCCAAAGATGATAATAAAAAAATAATAGCCGTTGGTGATAACGGAAAAATTATTGAAATTATTTTTAATGCTCAGACAAGCTCAAATTTATTTATTGATAATTTTATTAACAATGGAGTGGATTATAATACCAGGAAATTAGGCAAAGGAGAAAGAATGGCTGTTATAAGTTCTTATCAATTAGCTTTTGGAAAAACACCAGAAAGTGATATGGAAATAAATGATATTATTAAAATTGCTAATGGCCGATGGCTCTCTATTACTAGTTCTAGTGCTGAAAATAGAGCTAATAATGAATTTGAAAATATTTATAAAAGAAGAGCTAATATGAACAATACGAATGATAACGCTGCTATAACTATTATAGCTTATGGCCTAAGACAAAAAGCTGAGAATAGAAGCTTAAATAGTGAATCAGCCGGTTTAAAAATATTTAAAGCTATCTATAATAGATTGCCTCAAAATACTAGTGATTGGAATATACTTCAGGCCATAACTTATTCTGGTGCTACTAGATAAAAATCAAAAATACAATAAGATATAACGTTTTTATTGCTATTTTTCTTAAAAGCTTGACATTTCTTTAATTTTATGATATAATTAAGATATTAAAATATTATTAATAATTAATTGTAAAAAAAATTATGAAAAAAATCAAGTTGTTATCAATTTTTGTCGTAGCTGGGTTAATTCTTACATACTCCCCTGCTTTAGCAAAAAATGAACAGATACTAAAACCGCAAATTGAAAAGAGAAAGGTTGATTTAACAGTAACAAATATCAATTTTTCAAGTCATTCGACGAACAAAATAGGAAAAATGTCAGTAACAGTTAAAAATGTCGGAAATAAATCTTTAACAAGTACTCAGGGAATTTTAAATACTTATTTTAATCTACCCTCTCAGCAACCTGATTGGCAATTCTATGGACAATCTTCACCAATGAATTTTTTAACAAGCAGACCATTACCAAGCGCCAATAACCCTTTATTGCCTGGAGAATCAATATCTTTTATTTGGTTAGGTCGATTTACTGAAGCCGGAAATTATTATATTCACTACAAAACTGATAATGCTAACGAACTAAATGAGCTAAACGAAAATAATAATAGTTTGTCAACTGTAATCTCAATTAATTAAACAATAATTAAAAAAATAAAACCCTCGCTAATTAAAAACGAGGGTTTTATTTTATTATTATTATTATTATTGTTGTTATTTATCTTTAGATATAAAAAATCGGACTTATTGTCCGATATTTTTTATAATTGAGTTATTGTTAACTCTAAGTAATAATTTTCTTTCAAATCTATTTTTCTAGATTTTTCAGAACGATTATCACCTTTTTTAATAACCCACCTAAAGGGCTCTTCCTTTTTATGAAAAAGTTGATTTTTTAATCCAACTTTTTTTAATCCACGAAAAGAAAGAGGAATTTTTTCAGAATCTCTAATCCCAAAGACTCTTCTTGACCCCAAAAATCTTGAGGCCGTCTTCCCTGTTATAAACGGATACCACTGGAAGACATTTAAAATAAAAAATTCTAAAGTTCTCAAAATATATAAATTTATGGTAAATAATTTAAAGGATTAACCGGAATCCCATCTTTTCTAATTTCAAAATGTAAATGAGGCCCTGTAGAGAAAGGACCAGCCCCCGGAGTTCTAGGCGCACCTCCAGTTCTTCCAATTACTTGTCCTTGGGTTACATATTGGTCCTCTTTAACACTTACAGCTGAAACATGACCATAAACACTAGAATAAGTGTCATCGTGTATTATCATAATATATCCATAGTTAGTACTGCCATCAAATTTAACCCTAGCAACATAACCAGAAGCAGTAGCCATTAAGGTAGAGCCCTGAGAGGCTCTAATATCAACCCCAGAGTGTTCTCCAATTGATTTCCTAAAAGGATAAGATGGATCATGAAAAGTGGCTGTAATGGTATTTTTAGTTACTGGCCAAGCAAAATCACTTACTTGTTCTTGAATTCCGCTATCTCCTTTTTTAGCCAATTTTTCTCGAACAGTCCTTTCCAACGAAGAAATATCAGCCATAGCTTGATCATTTTCCTTTTTAGCCCTATCCAATAATTTTTTATATTCCTTTTCTGATTGCTGTGTTTCTGACAAAATAAATTCTTTATTAGTTATTTCGCCGTCTAAAATATTTTTTTTATTTTCTAATTCTTTTTTTAATTCGGCTAATTTATTTTTTTTCTCCTCTAAAATTTTCTTTTGTTCATCCATTTCTTCTTTTCCGGTTTTTAAAGTAGCTAAACTTTGACTTATTTCCTCGTTAGTATTTTCTAAATAAGTTAATTGATTTATAAAATCAGCCAAAGAATTATTTAATAAAATAACCTCTAGAGGACTAGTTTCTCCTTGTTTATAAATTAATTTTAGTAAAGTGGCAATATGCTTCTTTTCTTTTTCTATTTGCTCAGTTTTGTTTTCTAAATCTATTTCAATTTTCTTTATTTCCAAGTTATTTTTGCTTATTTCTAAAGTAGCTTCGTCAATTTCTAATTCCGATTGCTTTAATCTAGTATCTAAAATTTCTAATTGATTTTGTAAGCTATCTTGTTCCTGCTCTTTGTCTTTAATTAATTTGGCATATTCAGCTTGTTTTTTTTGCAAAGCCTCCATTTGCTTTCTTTGCGTTTGGATTTGACTGTTTAAATCTTCGATTTCGGAATCAATACTAGAATATTGTCCAATGGCAGAATCTGATTTTAATAAAAAAAGACCTGAAACTAGAAAAAGTCCCAAGAAATAAATTAAAAATTTTTTATAATTTTTATTCATATTTTTGTTAATAAACAATAACATATTTTTGATAAAAAGGCAAGGTCTTAAAATTCTTCTATAAATTTTTGATCTATTAAATTAAGCAATTGACTTTTGGAGGCTGGATAATCTCGATCAAAACGCCTATTAAAATTACTATAAGAAAGAAAAACCTCTTGTTTGGCCCTGGTTAGAGCTACATAAAACAAACGTTTTTCCTCTTCCAAATTATCGCTTCTAAATAATGGAAAATTACCTTCATTTAAGCCTAATAAAAATACATAATCGAATTCTAGGCCCTTAACCTGATGGATTGTTACTATTGGAATTTTGCCTTGTTCTAATCCTAAAAAATCAATATTTTTTACCAGCCCAGAGAAGTGGATTAAATTATGTAAAGAAGTTTTGATAGGCAAAGAAGCATCATCTCTTCCCTGAAAAAAGGTTTTTAAAGTCTGGAAAGACCTATCTCTTTGTTCGAAGTTTTTATCTTGATAATAATGTTGTTTTAATCCAGATTCTTCCCACAAAAATTCTAACATATCAGCTGGTCTTTTTTTATCTAATTCTTTTTCCCAATTATTTAAATTGGAGCTAATATTTATAAACTTATTTTTAAATTTATTCCACAAAGCAATTCTTTTTTCTATTCCAGTTTTTAATATTTTTATTAAATGTATCAGCAAATCTATAGTGGCAGCCACATCATCATCAGCGCTATGAGTAGCATTTTTAAAATTCAAATGCTTGGCAATATTACTTAACTTATAACTATCTAAATTCAAAAATCTTCTAGATAAATCCAAAGTGTCATAATAATTCTTGAAATCAATATCAATTTTATATCTTTTTGAATTTTCTTTGATCATATTTAAATCAAAAACTACATTATGACCAGAGATAATAGAGTCTCCAATAAATTCTTTTAATTCTTTTAATATTTTTTTTGGATCTTCGCCCTTCTCTTTTAAAAATTCATCACTAATTTTATGAACAAAATAAGCCGAACCGACTGACTTAGTATTTTTTAAATAATGATGAAATTCTTGACCTAATTTACCATTAATAATTTCTCTAGCATAAATCTGAACTATTTCATCGGAAGCCGGATTAATACCAGTGGTCTCTGTATCTAAAACAACAATTCTACCATTATCATGTTGTTCAATCAATTGATTATACGGCTCTATAAAATTATAATTTTTAAAACTAAGAAAGTCTGATAAATTTAAACCACATTCTCGGCCCTCTTCATTAATTTTATTTAAAGTTTCTTCCCCAATATTTTTAGCTGGTCTCTCAATTAGTCTTTTGGCAGAAAATAAATCTGATTTGTTAACTAATATTTTTAGGTAAGCAAATATATCTTTTATCTCTTGTCGTTTAAAAAAATCATATTGATCAACTGTCAAAAAAGAAATATTATTTTGAGAAAATATTTGAGCCACTTCCCCAATAGCTCGATTGGTTCTATTTAAAACAGCAATTTTAGCCTTAGGATTTTTTTCTTTAATTTTCTTAATATTATCTATAGCCCATAAAACTTCTTCAGAAAAATTATATCCCCTAAATAATTTAATACATTTGTCTCCATTTTTTTTATCATAATCTTGTCCGTAGTCATTTAATTCCTTGGTTTGAGAATTCTCCATATTACCTAGAACTGATAAAAAAGCTTTTATTAAATTGGGGTTAGATCGGTAATTAATTTTTAAGGACAATTCTCTGACTGGAGCAAAATGTTTTTTAAATAATTGAGCAATAAAGATTGGACGTGAGTCTCTAAAACTATAAATAGTCTGATCAATATCTCCAATAAAAGAAATATTTTTATGCTTTTTCGCTAATTCTTTAATTACCAAATATTCAGATAAATGAGTATCTTGAAATTCGTCTAGCTGAATAAAACGAAAACGATCGGACCATTTGTCACTAATTTCCTGATTAAAAACTAAAGTTTTTAAAGTTAATAAAACTAATTCGTTAAAATCTAAAGCATTTTGTTTTAATAATTCTTCTGAATACTGTTCGCTAAAATTAATCAATTCGGGTTCCAATTCTTTAATCTTGATATTGTGTCCCATTTCTGACTGTATCAAAGATATTCTATATTTATAAATAGATTCTAAAATATTAGAGATATCTCTATTATTTTCAATAAATATTTTCTTATCTTTAGCTAGAATATTTTTAGCAATATCAACCTGTTCATCTTCGTCTATAATTATAAAATCAGGATTTATTTCTATATTTTTTGATTCAGCTTTAATAAAATAAGCGCAGAAACCATGAAAGGTATTAATAGACAAAGCGTCATAATCATTTTTATCATCAATTCTTTCTTTGATTCGACTTTTCATTTCCTCCGAGGCTCTATTAGTAAAAGTTAAGGCCAAAATCTCACTCGGTTTTATTCCCTCTTCCATAGCCCTAACTATTCTTTCGGTTAAAACTGTAGTTTTTCCAGTTCCAACTGGAGCATTAATCAAATAAGACCCAAAGACATTATTGATGATTTCTTGTTGTTCTTTATTGAAAGTCATAATTATGTTAAAATAATTAAATATGAATCTAGAAAAAGAAAAAGAATTATTTAATAATGGCAATAGCTTAATTGCTGCCATTGATGAAGTTGGTCGTGGACCCTTGGCTGGCCCAGTAGTTAGCGCTTGTGTTATTATTGATAAAAACTTTGAAATAACCCCAGATTTAGAAAAAGTAAGAGACTCTAAAAAATTAAGTGCTAAAAATCGACAAGAGCTTTTTTCGATTATCAAAAATAACGTTAAAGCTGTGGAAATTGGGGTTTGTAATCATCAAATAATTGACAAGGTTAATATTTTGCAAGCCACTTTCATTTCTATGCAAAAAGCCTTATTGAAAACAAATCTTAATCCCGATATTATTTTAGTTGATGGAAAATTTTCTATTCCAAAAATTAAAATTCCTCAACAAGCTATAATCTCCGGGGATAATTCTGTCTTCAGTATTGCTATGGCCTCTATTATCGCTAAAGTCAGTCGAGATTTTATGATGGAAAAATTTCATCAACAATATTCTCAATATGGCTTTGATAAACATAAGGGGTATGGAACCAAATTTCACATGGAAATGATTAGTCTTTATGGTCCCTGCCCTATTCATCGACTCAGTTTTGCCCCTTTTTCTATTAAACCGGAAAAAACTAAACAATAACCTTTTGTATTCTCTTTAAGCTTTTTTCTTTTCCCAATGCCCAAGCTAACTCAAAAGGACTAGGGCTATTTTTTTGTCCCGATAAAGAAACTCGAAGTGGCCACAAATAATCGCCATTTTTTTTATTATTTTCTTTTAAATATTCAATGATTGTTTTTTCTAGATATTCTTTATCCCAATTATCCTCTTTAATATTATCAAATATCTGATAAATTTCTCTTAAATTATTTTTAACTTCTTCAATAGTTAATTCTTTCCAAATTAATAAATTTTCCTCATAAACAATTTCTTCCATAAATAAATAATGAGTTAAGCTGGCAATATCTTCGATCTTTTTTAACCTATCTCGGCTTATCATCACCACTCTGTCAATTATTTCATTTTTAGTTTCTTTGGTAATTAGGCCTTCTTGTAATAAATATGGTCGACACAATTCTCTTAATCCTTCGATACTTCTTTGACGGATATAATGCCCATTTAAATAATCTAATTTTTCTAAATCAAACACAGCTGGAGAAACACCCATTCCTTCAATTGAAAATTTCTCAATAATTTCATCGAGCGATAAAATTTCTTGATCATCCTTGGGATGCCAGCCCAATAAGACGCAGAAATTAATAATAGCCTCTGGTAGATAACCTTTTGTTCGATAATCCTCTACAAAAACATCCCCCTGTCTTTTACTTAATTTTCCACCTCCTTTGTTTAGTATTAGTGGTAAATGAATGTATTTAGGCATTGTCCAACCAAAAGATTTATATAATAAAGCATTTTTTGGGAAACTAGCCAACCATTCATCACCTCTAGTAACATGAGTTATATTCATTAAATGATCATCAACTATGGCAGCAAATTGATAAGTTGGAATCCCGTTAGATTTTATTAAAACGTGATCGTCTAGGTCGGCTGATTTAAAGATAATTTTACCTCGAAGTTCATCATAAACCTCCACGCAACAATTAGTTGGAATCTTTTGTCTAATGACATATTTTTCTCCATTTTTTATTTTTTCAGCTACGGCTTCTTTAGTTAGATGCCTGCAATGGCCATCATATTTAGGAGCTTCCTTATTAGCCTGCTGTTTATTGCGCATCTCTTCTAGTCTTTCTTCGGTGCAAAAACAATGATAAGCCTCTCCTTTATCTAATAATTCTTGAACATATTTTTGATATATATCTAATCTTTGAGTTTGGATATATGGACCATAATCACCTCCGACATGAGGACCTTCGTCAAATTTTATCCCTACCCAACTTAAAATATCTATTAAGCTATCAACTGCCCCTTGGACTTCTCTTTTTTGATCAGTATCTTCAATTCGCAAGATAAAAGATCCATCCAAGCTCTTAGCTAATAAATAACCGAATAAAGCAGATCTTAAATTGCCGATGTGTAGAAATCCGGTTGGCGATGGAGCAAATCTTAATCTAATGTTTTCATTCATATTTGTATATAATTAATTTTTATTTTTTTCCTAAAATATATTCTTTAAATTTGGCAAAAAATATTTCAGCGCCTTTTCTTCTTAGTAAATGAACTTCATTTACTAAATCAGTAGCCTTAACCCATTTCCAATCAGAGTGATCCCAATAATTTATCTTAATATCACTATCATCACCTTTGAATTCAGCTAATAATAAGCTTTGTTGCTGACCCTTAAATCCATAACGCCCCTTTCTATTAGCTCGATATTTAAATAAATTTTTATATATTTTTTTAGGAGTAAAATTAGTTACGCCTAATTCTTCATATAACTCTCTGCTACCAGCTAACTTTATTTTATCCGATTCTATTCCCCCTTGAGGTAATTGCCAATGACCTGGCTCTTCACTTCTTTCTACTAATAATATTTGATAATTTTCTAAGGGATCCCGAGTCTTGTTTTCTAAGGCAATATAAGGAATATTAAATTTTCGATATAATATGCAGGCAACGTTTTTTCTATAAAACAAAGGAGAAATAAATTTCCAATAAAAAAATTTCCAAGCAAAAACTAATACTGCCTGATACATTCTTTTATATCTCCAAGGCTGTCTAAAAAATCTCCATAACCATTCTAGTCCCATTCTTCTCATAATTTTGGGAGCTCGCTTAATTTTGCCTGTTAAAAAATCTAAAGCTCCGCCAATACCTATAGCTAATTTTATAGAAGGTATTTTCTTAAAATTATGCCAAATAAATTTTTCTTGATAAGGAGCACCAAAATTACAAATTAAAATATCGGGCTCAAATTCTAATAACTTGTTATGAACTAAAAATTCCAATTTATCATTTATTTTTTTTTCAATTTTTTTGGCAAATCTAGTAAAAAAATTGTTTTTTTGCCAATTAAAATTAATTAGTTCTTTGGGTTGATTATCAATATTATAACTTAAATCACAATCTTCTATTAAAAATTCTAAGCCTGGATATCTATTAGTTAAGGCAATTGATATTTCCGAAGAAGAAGATAGTCCATTTTTATTATTAATAATTAAAACTTTCTTCTTTCTATTTTGAGCAATTTCAAAAATATCTAAAATAGTATCAGCTCCAGTAAACCTATTTAATTTTTTACCATTTAAAAAAGCAGCTATCTTCAAACCAAAGCCGTCAGCTAAAGACAAATCGGCTTTATTCAAAATATAAAAAAGTTCCTCATCCTTAGAGGCTTTTAATATTATTTCGGGATTGGGTGTTACTATATAATTTTGCTTATCAGAGTCTAAAAAATCATTAATTTTCAAAAATAACTCCTCCCTATTTAAATTATTATCAATATCAACTCCTAAAATGTTAATCATATACTTAATATCTATTTTTATTGATTATATAATAAATAAAGTTTTTAGTAAACCTAGCTATTGACAAATTATTTTTTTTATAGTAAGGTTAGCACAAAAATAGTTCTTAAACAATTAAAATAAGTTTCACTAAAAATTAGAAATCATGAAGAAAATGTTGTTTTTTGCGGGTATCGCAGTAGTATTAGTAGCTTTGACAATGCTCGGCACCTCGTGCCAAAAAGAAGTCAATCGGCCAGATATGCCGGAAATTATAATGAGTTATGAAAGAACAGTGGACGGAGAAGTCATCACTGAAAGGCAGGCTGTGGCTAACGGACAGGTAATATTTCTACCGGATTCAACTTTGAATGCAGCATTCTGGACCAATCCACTTACATCGGTAACCTGGACCCTATCAGGCCCACAAACTGGAGAATGGGTTTCGGATCAGTTAACGATTCAGTTCATGTACACCGGGACCTACACTTTGGCAATAACCTCGTTTGGGGTTAACTGGAATATAACAATTATTGTTGGTGGAGATCCAACCGCTTCGCAAGTTGGAACCAGATTCGTTGGCTCAACTTTTGATGGGAGTTTATTTCACTATACCTTTAGAATCAACCGACCAATCTATGTATTGGATACGGACGTTCTCTTTCGTATAACTGAATTAGGCGATGATGTTGATGCTACTTATCTTCCACAGTTAGATGGAGTTTCTTTTGTTGGGACAGACAGTATTGACATTACATTCGCTTATCCGCCCAGCGGAAATGAAAGTTTGAACGTAAAGTTCATTGCTGGTCGCATAGAAGGTACAGACCCAATTTGGTTCAATGCCGACCCTGATGATCCTTATAAATGTCAGGATGCGCCTCCCGCGCTTGATGACATTTTACAGGCTAACTTAAAAAATGGTTTAGCTCTGCCTCCGGGACAAACTTTTACTGTTCCTGCTGGCGTTTCAAATAGTTCAGCTGATTACGGCGAAGATTTGCCAGTTGTGCTCATGTCTGTTAATCCTGGCACAGGATTATTGCATTTATGGTTTTTTACTTTAAGCGAGAATCCAACCTTTCGTTACAAAACGGAAGATGCTGATTTAAGCTTTAGTGAGATCGCTCCAACTTCGGCTGGCAGCGGTTATTGGCATGTGTCATTACCGCTGGCCCCAGCAAATGGGTATTATACTTTTGATTTCGGAACCGGTACTGGCCTTGGATTTGTTCAGGATCAGTTTGTTCCAACCTCAACCCTGTATTATATCCCAACCAGCACACTTAAACTTCATTTATAAGTTTTAAATGTATTGGCAAAGCCCTTCAACAAGAAGGGCTTTTTTATTTTCTAAAAATCTGTTAAAATTAAATTATAAATATCTCTAAAAAATAAAAAAATATTATGGATAATTTTGAACAAATATCTAAAAAAATTAAAGTCCTTACCATAGACAATCCCCGAGATGCTAAAAAGATAAAATGGTATAATATTGTTAATCCTGAAAATAAAGAAATCAAATATTTAAAAAAAGAATTTGACTTCGAAGATAAATACTTAAAAGCTTCTCTTAAAAAAATAACAGCCCAAAGACCAATTATATACCAAGGCAAGGATTATCTTTTTGTAATTTTACACTTCCCCGTCTTAAATAAAGAGCAACAAGTTGTGCCTGGAGAAATAGAATTTTTTATTGGGCATGGATATCTGATAACTCTTCATGATGGTAAAACTAAATCTTTAAATGACTTCTTTGATTATTGCCAAAAAGATACTATTTTTTTAGAATCATATAAATCAGAATCATCAGCAATACTTTTATATGAAATATTAGAAAAATTAATTCAGGATTCATATGAATTATTAGACCAAAACAATATTGAAATAAACGAAGTTGAAGATATTATTTTTTCTCAAAAACAAAAAATTATCACCGCTCAATTATTAAAATTAAAAAGAAATATTATTAATATTCGTCGCATTATTCAAAATCATAATAATATTATGAAGAAACTAACTGAAATGAAAAGCAGTCTAGTTTCAAAAGAACAAATTGTTAACTATTATGAAAATTTAGCTGCTCACAGTCAAAGAATTTGGGAATTTTCCGAAACTCAAAAAGAAATTATTGAGTCTCTTCATGATACTAGTGAATCAATAACTAGCTACAAAATAAATAATATAATGAAAACCCTAACCGTTGTTTCTATTATATTAATGCCTCTAAACCTCATTGCCTCCATGCTGGGAATGAATTTAGAGCCAAATCCCCTAAAAAGCAGAAGTGGGCTTCTTGGTTTTGTTGTTATATCAGTAATTATGTTGATATTAGGCTTGATTATGTTAATATTTTTTAGAAGAAAAAAATGGCTATAGTAATATAAAATACAAAAGATAACTCTTGACAAAACCTCATATTTTATGGGGTTTTTTGCTTTTAATGTTATCTATTGACATATTTTAATAAATATGATATAATATCACCATAAAATAAACATATGAAAATATACATAGTAGGACAAAAAGGAATACCAGCTGTTGGTGGTGGAGTAGAAACTCACGTTGATAATTTAGCTACTAAATTAGTTAAATTGGGACATGAGGTTCATGCTTATACTCGATATAATTATACTGACAAAAAATTAAAAGAGTATAAAGGAGTTAAGCTTATTTCCCTTCCCAGCGTTAAATCTAAAAATTTAGATGCTATTAGTCATACATTTTTAGCTTGTTTAGATTTTGTTTTCAAACGGAAAGCTGATGTCATACATTTTCACTCTATCGGACCATCTTCTTTAATTTGGTTAGTAAAATTATTTCGCCCTAGAGTAAAAGTGATATTCACTTTTCATAGTCAATGTTATTACAATACTAAATGGGGTAAATTAGCTAAATCATATTTAGCTTTAGGAGAAAGAATTGGCTGTAAAATGGCTGATGAGGTTATAGTTGTTTCAAAAAGTTTAAAGAAATATGTAGAAGAAAAATATAATCGTTCAGTAAATTACATACCTAATGGAGTTAATCTACCTAATATAGTAGAGGCTGACAAAATAAAAACAAATTGGGGATTAGAAAAAAATTCTTATATAGTTTCTGTTTCTCGCTTAGTAAAAAATAAAGGTTTGGAATATTTAATTGAGGCTTACAAAAACTTAGATACTGATAAAAAATTAGTAATAGTTGGTGATGGTGATTTTACTGACAAGTTAAAAGAGTTAGCTAAAGAAAATAATAATATAGTATTCACTGGCAGACAAAGTGGTGATGTTTTGAATGAATTATATTCTAATGCTGCTTTATTTGTTCAGCCCTCAGAAGCAGAAGGACTATCTATTTCCCTATTAGAGGCTGTTTCATATAAATTACCAGTACTGATAAGTGATATTGATGCTAACGTTGAGGTTATGGGTGAAGATGCTTTTTCCTTTGTCAATAAAGATGTGGTTGATTTGGAAAATAAATTAAAACTATTTTTAAGTGGAGATAATAAAGAAAGTCTTGACAAAAATTTAGAAATGGTGTATAATAAAGTGTTGTCTGAATATAATTGGAATAATATTATAAATCAGACAATAGATTTATATAGAGGTTCTCTTAAATAAGATTATTTAAGCTTACCTGTCTATCCTGTTAATAAAAATTTATTAATAGAATAGACAGGTAAACAATTAGTAATTTAAAAAAATGGAGGACTAAAATATGAAAAAGCTCTTTTTATTAATCGCAATCGTAGGAGGATTAATCATCCTCGGCACGTCGTGCCAAAAATATGAGTTTAATCCCGATGGTAGCTCAAATGTTGATCCGGTAAACCCTGGAACAACTTATACCTGGCCAGGATGTAATCCTAAGCCGGTAGAATTTCTTGGAAAAACTGAAGCTCAAGGATGGCCAAATTGTTATGACTACTCATTTAGACTAAGTCTGGATGGAAGTCAAATCGATCCTAACCCGCTAACGGCAGAATCATTTTCGATTCCCCATGTGGGACCAGGTGGAGTAACAATTTACGAAAACGTAGAGAATGACGCTACTTACACTATTACAAAAGTGTCTGATAGGTACATTTACTACACAATCCGATCTGAAAGAGGCCACACTCTTAAGTACAACATCTCCAAAAAAGATGGTTCAAGGGAAGTATGGTTTCTTCGCTACGGATTAACGGTTGACGATGGATCGAGTAATATGGTAACGTTTACAGCTGACTAAAGTCGCTACAAACGAACCGCCCATCATAAACCAAAGGGTTGTCAAAAATGACGACCCTTTTTTAATTTAAAAAGCCATCAATTAAGATGGCTTTTATTATATCTAAATTTATATTGCTTTTTGAAAAGTTTATTTTGCTTTTTTATTCTTTATTACTCTAACAAATTCAACAAATAAAGGATGTGGATCTAAAGGTCGAGAAATATATTCAGGATGAAATTGGACCCCCACAAAAAAAGGATGATTTTTTAACTCTATAGCCTCAACAATTTCTCCGTCTGGAGAAGTTCCTGAAATTACCAAACCTTTTTTAGCAAACAATTCACGATAATCATTATTAAATTCATAACGATGACGATGACGCTCTAAAACAGTATCTGCTTTTTTCATTTTTTTATAAGCTTGTTGCAGAGTTGTTCCCTTTTGTAATTTACAAGGCCAAGCTCCTAAACGAATAGTTCCTCCATATCCTTTCTCTCTAATAAGCTCAGCTTGTCCGGGCATAATATGAATAACTAAATTTTTACTATTCGGATTAATCTCTTCCGAGACAGCATCTTTTAACCCGCAAACATTGCGAGCAAATTCAATTACAGCCATTTGCATTCCATAACATAATCCAAAATATGGAATCTTTTTTTCTCGACAATATTTAATAGTGGCAATTTTACCCTCGGAACCCCGACTACCCCAACCCTGAGGGACAATTATTCCATCCAAATTTTTCAGACATTTAACACCCCTTTTTTCAACATCTTCGGTATCAATCCATTCTAATTTTGGCTTCACTTTATTAAAAGCTCCGGCGTGTTTAATAGCTTCAATCACTGAAATATATGAATCACTTAAAGAAAAATCTCCGGTAGCAAAATATTTTCCAACAATACCAATTTTAATTTCTTTTTTAGAATTTTTAATATCAGAAATCATTTTTACCCATTTATTAGCATTTTCTTTTGATTCTTTATTTTCTTTAGATTTTAATTTTAATTTTTTTAAAACCTTTTCTCCTAAATTATTTTTTTCAAAATTAATAGGAACTTCATAAATAGAATCGATATCTGGGGCAGCAATAACATCTTCATTGGAGACGTTACAATGAACAGCAATTTTTCCTCTTCTAATATCGTCAATATCTTTTTCTGACCTAGCTACTATAAAATTCGGTTGAATTCCGGCAGTATTTAAAGTTCTAACAGCATGTTGGGTCGGCTTAGTTTTCATTTCTCCAACTTTGCTTGGAATTGGTAAATATGAAACCATCACAAACAAAACATCATTAGGATTTTTTAATTTCATAACCCTGGCAGCTTCTAAAAATAGTAGATTTTCATATTCTCCAACAGTTCCTCCAATTTCAATCACCATTATTTCAGCTTTAGTTTTTTCAACCGCCTTATATATTCTCTCTCTAATTTCTCGAGGAATATGAGGAACAACTTGAACACATTTACCTTCGTACTCTAAATTTCTTTCTTTATTAATAACAGTTTGATAAACACGACCTGTGGTCATGTAATTTTCTTTATAAATATTTTTATTCAAGAATCTTTCATAATTTCCAACGTCTTGATCAGTCTCATCGCCATCTTCAGTTACAAAAACTTCCCCATGCTCTACTGGGTTCATAGTACCAGCGTCAACATTAATATAAGGATCAATTTTAATAGCACTAACATTATATCCCTTATTAGACAAAATTTGACCAATAGAAGCAGCTGTTATTCCCTTACCAACTCCAGACATAACTCCACCAACTACAAAAATAAATTTAGTATTTTTTTTACTAGACATATAAATATAATTATTTTAAATTATTTAATAAAAAAATTAATAGCTTCTTCTAATTGTGGATCACGATTATTCTCAAAATCATCATAAGTTAGTTCAACTTCTTGGTCTGGCTTAATTCCCTCTTCGTCAATATTTTGTCCCTTAGGTGTTAACCATTTAGCTACTGTAATTTTTACCGCTGAACCATCTGTTAAGTTTTTAACCATCTGGACTGATCCTTTTCCATAACTTTGCTCCCCAATAATTGTAGCTTTATTATAATCCCTTAGAGCCCCAGCTAAAATTTCTGAAGCTGAAGCACTTCCTCCATTTATTAGTATTACTGTAGAATAATTTTTTAATCTATTTAAACCATCAGCCAAATATTCAGTAGTTTTTCCATTAGCAAATTGTTCAATAACAGCCACCTCTCCATTAATCCATTCTCCCAACATCATAACAGCCACTTCTAAATACCCCCCCGGATTATTTCTTAAGTCAACGATAATTCCATCAGGATCCTGGGTTAAAACCTCTCTAATAGCCTGAGAAAATAAATAATTTGTATCACCATTAAAGGAATTTATTTTTATTAAAAAAAGATTATTGTCCAATTTCTCGTAAGAAACACTTTTAATGGAGATGACATCTCTAATTATTTTAAATTCTTTAATATCATCGAATCCGTTTCTAAAAATACTTAAAACAACTTCGGTCCCTTTGGGGCCTTTTATTTTACTAACAGCTTCATTAATATCCATCCCTTGGGTTGACTCCCCGTTTATTTCCAAAATTTTATCTCCGGCCATTATTCCAGCTTTCTGGGCGGGAGTTCCCTCTATTGGAGAAATAACCGTTAAAAGATCATCCCTAATACCGATTTCTGCACCGATTCCCTCAAAAGTTCCGGACATATCTTCTTCAAATTGCTTGTTTTCTTGAGGATCCATAAATTCAGAATAAGGGTCGTCCAAAGACGAAACCAACCCCTCTAGGGACCCATAGAATAATTGTTTATCAGCTAAACTATCTTTGTTGACATAATCACTTTTTAATAAATCCCAAACCTCCCAATACAAATCAAAGTTGGCATTTTGTACCCACTTGCCATCCTGTTTTTCGTATTTTCCGACAATACTCCCTAGATATAAAACTTCTTTCTCAGCAATTTGACCAATGACATTATTTTTAGTAGCTAGGTATGCGCCAGCTAAAAAAACAATCATGAATATAATTATTCCGGCTAGTATTTTTAAAATTATTTTTATTATCTTCTTCATTTTTATTTTTTTTATTTTTAAAACAAACAACCTCTATATTTTAATTAAAAATAATAAATTTAGCAAACTTTATATTCTAATTCTAATAATTTAACGAATAGCTGAATCCAATAGTCTTAAAGCTTCTGGAACGAGCGGAGTTATCCAATTAATACTCCCCATAAAAATAGGCGCGACATCAGAACTAACTACTAAATTATTTAAAAAATCGTTTGTTATAGCGTATCGAGACATTACAAAAATAATAACTCCTAAAACAAATAAACCCTGAACTAAACCTAAAATCCCGCCTAAAAATCTATTTACAAAAGAAATAATTGGAAGAGAGGTTATAATTTTTAAAATTTTAGCAGCAAATTTAAAGGCAAAGCTTAAGGCATAACTTAAAATTATTAAAACCAATATAAATGAAATTGTTTTACCCAAGCTTTCGGAGCCAAAGCCAATAAAAGGAATTAATTCATAAACCTTTAAATAAATATTTACGGAGATAATTATAGAAATAATAGATGACCCTAAATTTAAAATCATTCTAACTAGCCCTATATAAAATCCATAAAAAATAAAACCGCCTAAAAATATTATTAGAACTAAATCAAAAATTGGCATAAAATTTTAATTAATTAATAGTTTTGGAAATAAAATTTCCCCCTTTATAATTTTGTTAGCATTAAATTGAGTAATAATTTTATTAGCTGAGTCAGGTATAAAAGAATAACTCAATAAAGCAATATTTAAAATATTTTCAGCTGATTTCTGTAAAATCTGCTCTTTTTCTGCTCCTTCTTCCATTTTCCAGGGGGTCTTTTGACTTAGATATTCATCAGTTTCTTTTATTTTAGAAGCAATTACAGAAATTGCTTCATTTAATTTATAATCTTTCATTTTTTCTTCAAATAAAACAAAAAAATCGTTTTTTTCCTCTATTAAGGGAGCCCCTTCCTGATATTTTATTTTTTCTAACACTATATTACTGTTAGACTTTTCTATCAAATTAGAAACCCTGGCCACCAAATTACCAAGTCCATTTACCAAATCACTGGTATACAGCTTTTCTAGTTTTTCATAAGAAAAATCACCGTCTTCAAAAGTAGAAATTTCTTTAGTCAAATAATACCTAACCGTATCGGCTCCATATTTTTCAACTAGCTCCACTGGGTCAACAGTATTACCAGAGCTTTTAGAAATTTTTTGTCCATTAACAGTCAAAAATCCAAAAATTAAGACCTGCTCAGAGATATTCAAGCCAGCCGACATCAACATAGCTGGCCACATAGCAGTTTGTGGTCTCAAATTATCCTTTCCACAAACTTGAAGGCCTGGCCAGAATTTATTAAAATTATCTAAATTATCAGGCCAGCCTAGACAGGAAATATAATTGACCAAAGCATCAAACCAAACATACATAACCTGACTATCATCACCTGGAACAGTTATACCCCAAGGCATTTTTTCTCTAACTCGAGAAATAGAAAAATCATTTAAACCTCCCTCCACAAAACTAATGATTTCATTAAATTTGCCTTTTGGTTTTACAAAATCAGGATTGTTTTTATAAAAATCTAATAATTTATCTTGAAATTTAGAAAATTTAAAAAAATAATTCTCTTCTTTTATTAATTCAATCTTCTGGTTTGGATGCAACGGACAAATCCCGCTTTCTAGCTCGGAATCAGTCTTTTCCATTTCACAGCCGACGCAATATTTAACTTGATAATCCTTTTTATAGATATCACCATTATCCAAACATCTTTGCCAAAAATTTTGCACAGCCTTAATATGATCCTCATCTGTTGTTCTAATAAAATTATTAAAACTTAAATTTAAAGTTTCTTTTAATTTTAAAAATTTATCAGAAAAATTAGAACAATATTCCAGAGGGTCAATACCCATTTCAACAGCTTTTTGATAAATCTTTTGACCATGCTCATCGGTTCCAGTATTAAAAAAAACATTAAAACCTAATTGTCTCTTGAATCTGGCTATAATATCAGCATTAATAATCTCTTTGGCAAACCCTAAATGAGGGTCTGAATTAACATAGGGCAAGGTCGTGGTTATATAGAAATTTTTCATAAAATATATAAAATAATATTAATAAATTATTACCGTAAACTCTCCCTTGGTTGAGTTTTCATCTTGTTCAAATTTTTTATACAAAGAATCAATATCTTCACTATAAAAACTATAATGCATCTTAGTCATTTCTCGAAAAATCATTATTTTCTTATTAAAATTAAGGTCTCCCAATTCTTTTAATAACTTTAAAATACGATGTTTTGATTCGTAAAATATCACCGGATATTTATTTTCTAGTACTTCTCTTAGCATAGTTAATCTACCCTTTTTATGTGGTAAAAAACCAAAAAAAGAGAATTTGTCAGCTTTAATGCCGGAGACCGATAAGGCTGTAGTAATAGCTGAAACACCAGGAATTGGCTCAATATTGGCCTCAGGCATCTTTTCCCTGATAAACTCCACCAATTGACCACCAGGATCTGATATATTAGGAGTTCCAGCATCACTTATTAAAGCTATTGTTTTCCCCTCTTCTAATAAATTCAAGACTTTTGAATATTTATCATTCCCCGAATGATGATGAAAAGAAATTAATGGTTTTTTAATTTTATAATGACTTAATAATTTACCAGCCACCCTAGTATCCTCGGTCAAGATAAAATCAACCTCACCAAGTATTCTAATTGCTCGTAAAGTAATATCTTCCAGATTTCCAATTGGCGTTGCCACTATATACAAACTCATATAAGCTAATTTACTAGATTATCCTTTCTTTCTTTCATATACTTTAACCAATCATCAAATATTTCTACAAAAACCTTAAAAGGAGCTTCAATAATAAAGTCTAAAATAAAAACAAAAATATTAACTTTAGAGGCATTATCTGATAAAAATTTACCTGTAGCTATTATTGGAGTGTAAAAAAAGTCAAACAAGAAGCCCAGCAAACCCTCTTTTGGCTCAATAATAATAAATTTTTTAATTTCTCTTTTAATCCTAAAGCTAAAAAAGCTGGCAAAGGTTAAGAAAAATAAAAATATAACAATACTAACCCAATTAAATTCAATAAAATTTAGCGCCTTAATAATAAAATAAATGGTAATAAAAAAACCTCCAATATACAAAAGATTAAAGATAAGATCCATCATCCAGTTTCTTCGGGGTGGTTTTCTGAGTAAAATGGCATGTTTTCTTCTTCTTTCACTAAAAACAATCTCTTCAACTCCATCAATTATTTTTTTAGTATTTTCTTGGGCTGGTGACCAAGTAAACAAAATCATCATAAACAACAAAAAGGCCGGAAAAGCAATGTTTATCGCTAGAGAAAAAGGATTTATTTCCTCTCCAAACCATTTAACCGCTGGAATTTCTATCAATAAAACAAAAATAGATTTAGTTAAGAAAATATAAACAATACTACGAAAACCAGACTTCCATAGCTTATTTTTAATTCGCTTGTATCTCCTCTCGCAAGCCTCTTTAACAAGGTTTATAAAAGACTTATAGTTATTCATAGCCTGATCATAGACTTTTATAGGATTGTCCTCAACAATTTCTTTTAAAATAGAAAAATACAAAGAATAAGATTTTATTATTTTATCTAATTGTTTTTTTAGAGGATGTTCTAATTGCTGTTCTATAGCCAAATATAAAACATCAATTTTTTCTGAGACAGCCTTAATTTTTTCATCAGAATTATCTCCATCCATTTTTGACCAATCTTTATCATAATACTTAAATAATACAAAGCTTAATGAATCCAAATCAAAATTTAAAAAATTTCTAGCAATGGCTAAATATATTTGAATATCAAGATCATTCTCGAATGGCAAATCCCTGGGAAGCTTAATATTGTCTTTTAAAATATTAAACATATCACTAACAATTTCGTTCTCAACGTCATCTTTAGTGATATTATCTTCAATTTCAGCAGCCGCTAACGATATAATCCAATTTAATAATTTGTTTTCAGCTTTATTATTTCTTTTATTCTTGTTTTTCTTAACAAAAAAATTAAAAGAAAAATTTTCTTTTTGGAAGCTATAATATTTTAGTTTAATATATTTTTCCAAAATATTGGCTACTTCATAAATTTTTTTCTCAGGAATAGCATTATTTTCTAAATAACCAGCTTGAATTAACTCAGTTAAAAGATGAATAGATAATTCTTTACTTTTTGTTCCCTTAACCAAGCCCTCAATAACAATTTGTCGCTTAAAAATACGCTTAATAGCATTTTTTCTCAGTAAATGATCATCTTCATAATCAACAGCATTTCTAATCTTTTCATAAAAAAAGGCTAACTTAGAAACCATAGTAGATACCGTTATTTTTGACTCTCCAGAGGGATCACTTTCGGGTTTATTTTTTTTAATATAAATAAGCTGAAATAATTTTTTAGCACTAATATTTAAATTAAATTTTCCTTCTTTTTTCTTAATTAAATGGGGGCTAACCATATAAGTATTTAATAAGTAAATTAAAAATTTTTGCCACTTTTGACACTATAATTATAATATAATAAATAAAATAAAAAATCAAACTAAATTCAATAGATCCCTTGACTTATTTTAGCTAATTTACTATTATATAAGCATAGCCAAATAAGGCTGTTTTTAATTTAAATAATTATAGAATATGGGAAAAATTAATAATTATATCAAAGAATCGGTTATCGAGTTAAAAAAGGTAACTTGGCCAACAAAGAAAGAAACTTATCGATATACTTTTATGGTTATTGGACTAAGTTTATTAGTGGCTATCTTTTTGGGTGCCCTAGACTTTGTTTTTAATTTAGGGTTAGAAACCTTAATTACAAAATAATAAAAACACTATGGCTAAACAAAATTTAAATCAAGGCAAGCGCTGGTATGTTTTGCACACCTACTCAGGATATGAAGAAAATGTAGCTCACAACTTAAAACAAAGAATAGAGACTTTAGATGCTGGAGACAAAATCTTTAACGTCTTGGTGCCGATTGAAAAGAAAATAAAAATTAAAAATGGAAAAAGAAAAATTGTAGAAGAAAAAATATTCCCAGGCTATGTTTTAGTGGAAATGGTTGTTACTGATGAGTCTTGGTATATTGTTAGAAACACCCCTAACGTTACTGGTTTTATTGGAGTTGGAACAGTCCCTACCCCAATCAGCGAAAAAGAAGTTCAAGGCTTAATGAAGAGAATGGGAGTGGAAGAGCCAAAATTCAAGATCGATATTGAGATTGGTGAAATCGTAAAAATAAACGACGGACCTTTTAAAAATTTTGAAGGAAAAATAACCAATATTGACGAAGCCAAAGGAAAGGTTAAGGTAAATGTTTCTATGTTTGGCCGAGAAACTCCTGTAGAATTAGATTTTTTACAAATTAAAAAAATATAATAAAAAAATAATTTGATATCATTCTATAATGATTTGCTTCTTCAAATTATTAAAAAAATATGGCAAAAAAATTATTAACCAAAATAAAATTACAGATAAATGCTGGACAAGCTAATCCAGCTCCTCCGGTTGGTCCAGCCTTGGGTCAACATGGATTAAATATCCAAGATTTTTGTTCTAAATTTAATGATGCTAGTAAAGATCGAATGGGAGAGGTTGTTCCCGTAGAGATTAGTGTTTATGAGGACAGAACCTTTGATTTTATCATGAAATCACCTCCAGCTGCTGAATTAATAAAGAAATACGCTAAAATTTCAAAAGGTTCTGGAAAACCATTAACTCAAAAGGTTGGTTCCTTAACCAAAGAACAATTAGCTGAAGTAGCTAAGGCTAAGATGTCAGATTTAAATACCGAGGATCTAGATCAAGCTATGAAAATAATTGCCGGCACTGCCAGACAAATGGGAGTAGAAATAAAAGATTAAATTAATTAACTAAGGTGGGAGAATAATATTCGCTATAACCACCACAAAACTATGGAAAAAACATTTGATAAAGAAAAAAATTATTCAATTAGCGAAGCTATTGAATTATGTAAAGAATTAAAAAAGGCTAAATTTGATGCTTCTATAGAAGCGCATTTCCGCCTAGGAATTGATACTAAAAAAGGAGATCAACAGGTTAGATCAGCTGTTAGTCTTCCTCATGGAACTGGTAAAACTGTAAAAGTGGCCGCTTTTGTATCAGCCGATAAAGAAAAGGCTGTCAGAGAAGCCGGGGCTGATATAGTTGGCGGAGAAGATTTAATTGAAGAAATCAGAAAAACCGAAAAAACTGATTTTGAAGTAGCCATCGCCGACATGGATATGATGAAAAGCTTAGCTAAAATTGCTAAAATTTTAGGTACCAGAGGCCTTATGCCCTCACCTAAGAATGAAACAGTCACTAATAACCCTGTAAAGGCCGTAGAAGAGCTTAAAAAGGGCAAAATAAGCTTCAAGAACGACGATACTGGCAATGTTCACGCTATTGTTGGAAAACTAAGCTTCGACAATAAAAAGTTAGAAGAAAATTTAGAAACCCTAATTGATGCTATTAAAAAATCTAAACCGACCTCATCTAAGGGTATTTACATCAAGAACCTAAGTATTAACTCTACTATGGGCCCAGGAATAAAAATTTCTTTATAATAATATTGTTCGGATATAAAAAAAGTCATCATTAATTTGATGACTTTTTTGTTTTACCAATTTTTAGCTACTATTAAAAAGCGTATAAAAATAAAAATAATATTACTCCCAATAATATTCTATACCAGCCAAATATAGAAAAATTATTCTTTTTAATAAACTTTAATAAAAACCTAATACTAATCCAGGCAACTACAAAAGAGGCCACAAATCCGATTATTAAAAAAATAATTTCCTCTGAATTAAAACTAAAGCCAGTTTTAACCAAATCCAAAGAAGAAGCTGCTAGCATTGTTGGAATGGCCAATAAAAAAGAAAACTCTACTATTACTAAACGACTAATACCCATTGATAATCCTCCTAAAATTGTGGCAGCTGATCGAGAAACTCCTGGCACTATAGCCAAAGATTGAAAAATACCAACAATAAAACATTGCTTATAGCTCATAACGCTAATATCAACCTCGGAATTATTGCTTTGAATATCCTTTAATTCCCTATTTTTTTCTTGATATTTTCTCTCCAAAATAACGATAGCAATACCACCCAAAAATAAAGCCAAGGCAATTATCTCTAAACTCTCTTGTAAGAAGTTTTTAACCAAGCCATAACTCAATAAACCTATTATAGCCGTTGGAATAAAGGCAATCATTAATTTTTTAAAATAAATAACCTTATTATTCCAAAGCTTTTTCCAGTACAAAATAATAACCGCTAAAATAGATCCAAATTGAATTATAATAATAAAGCTTTTTAGAAATTCTGACATCTCCAACTTCAACAAACTAGCACTTAAAATAAGGTGAGCTGTTGATGAAATTGGTAAAAATTCGGCAAAGCCTTGTATTATTCCTAATACAAGGCTTTTTATAAAAAAGATAATCATATTTATTTAACAGCCAATTCAAAGAATTTATCCAATAATTCAACTGTAATTTCTGAATTTTCCGAAGCAACGGAATTAATCCAATCCAAGTTGTTTTCGACCTGGCTAATTAAAACATTTCTATAAGCCCAAGAATTAACTATTCTCCACTCCCCGTCAGTTTGAGGCAGTTTGTTATAATTCTTAACAAATAATTCTATAGCCCATTTTTCTTTAGCAATACTTCTTTCCATTGGTAAAATTCCATAAGAAAATCTCAAAAATTGATTTAATTCTAAGATAAAATTATCCTCATCAATCTTTGTAATATCATTTTCTTTAATGATATTATTTAGTCTATAAAAATTTCCTAAAAACTTCGGCTCTAATTCAGAATTTCTAATTAATGGAACCCTATTATTGGCAATCTTTAAAACATCTTCAATATCAGATTCTGTTTGTGGAATATTACCTTTAACGCTAGTATAATTTATTACGGTAGCCGCTCTTTGTCCCTCACCTAAACGAACAGTACTTTCTGTTCCATAAGCTAAATAATTCTTTAAAGATGTTTTTACTTCTGGAGTACTAGCTCCAACAAATAAGCTTTGGTGTTTAACTTCGACCTTCTTTTCTAATTCTGAGTCTGATTTTTCAACATTTACCGATCTTAATAATAACGTCTTAATCTCTTCTTTTGGACTCTTATGAACCATTTGAGCTTCGGTTAATAATTTAGCATCAACAACTTTAGCAGCCTCTTTAGACGGGGTTGTTAAATTTTCTTTTTCTGGATTAATCTTTTCCCTAATTAACTCTCCTGTAACCGGATTATAAACCTCTTTATACTCTGGTTCAATTGGCTTTGTTTCTACAACAGGAGTAGATGGATTATCTTTATACTGAAGGATTGGTTTAGAGATTATTTGAAACTTTGCCGGAAAAATATTGCAATAACTATCTACAAAATTTAAAATTATTGACTGATCAACGGGATAAGAAACTAATTTACCAGAAGAATAACTAAAAGCTGGGATATATAAAGAGTTACCTTTAATAATAAAATTACGATATTTATCACTATCTTCAATATTTATATAAGCAATCCTATTTGTTTCAGTTTTGTCGATTACATCAATTTTTTCATTAATTTCAGAGACTACATCGGTTTTTAATTTTTCATCTCCAATAATAGCAGATTCTTTTTCAGAAACTACATTAGCTTTTTGATCATATTCAGTAGCTCCATCATATTTTAATTTTTCATCTCCAATGATAGTAGATTTTTCCCCAGACATCACGTCAGTTTTTTGGTCATACTCAGTAGCTCCATCATATTTTAATTTTTCATCTCCAATAATAACAGGCTCTTTTTCCTTAGAATTATCTAAATTAAAATTTATTTTAAAATATCTTAAATTCTTTAAACCAGAAAAAGAAGAAATATTTTGATTAATATATTTTTTTTGAATTTCTGAATTAATTAAATAATTAAAATACAAAACTCCAATCTTTTTCTGGCTATATTTATTTAGATATTCATCATCAAAAGAAAAAATCTCAATCGGCAAACTTATTAATTCATTATTTTTTTTACAAACTCCAGAAAGATTTAAATTTACATTAAAATAATATTGATAATTATTTTTGCTAAGCTCGTCCAAATAATTGATTTTCCATTTACTGTTAATAGGATTATTTTTCCAATAATTACCGGTCTCTCCTTTTAGATAACAAGTAACTGGGTAATAAAAATCAATTTCTTGATTCCTATTGAACACATAAACGGAATTATTATTTTGATCTAAAAAATTATAATCATAATCCTTACCACCAACATCATATTTTAAAGAGTTTAATTTTGGTTTTTCTGAATTTAAACTTAAAGTAAATCTAATATAACGACAACTAGGACTTAATTCTTTCATATATTCCAAGTCTTTAGGGAAAAGATATTTGTTATTTAATTGTGAATCAACTAAATAATCACCTTTTTCCTGTTGATAAAAGAAGGTGTTAGAATTAAAGCCAATTTGACCATTTGATGACACTAAAGCTTCGTTATTAAACAAAAATTGTTTAGCTGGAAAAGCTTTTATGTCCGAATGAGAGGATCCATCAGATAAAGAAAAGGAAGTAGAAATAATTTTTTCCATTATTATTAAACCACTACTATCTTTAATCCTGGTTATTAAAGAGAAATCTTTTAAAACTTGATTATAATAAGGGATAAATTGCTTAGAATCATCTAATTGAGCTACAGCAAAATAAAATTTAATTAATTTATTTTCTTGGTCATATTGTATCACAAAATCTTTGCTATTTGGGTTATAAGGAGATCCATTTATTAAAAAAGAAAGACTAGCAACATCACTGGCCTCCTCGTCCGTTAAATTAAAGGAGGTGTCCAGATATCTGAACTGATGATCTCCCACTCCCTGCTCTTTTGATAAATTTAATTCTTTATAATTAGTAGAACCATCTTTATTTAAAATAATATCACTAACTTCCATCCTGCCGTCATAAATTTTTGTTAATGTATATGGAATTAATTGACTAGAAATATAACTTGAAATTACATTTGAAGGTTGTTTTTGTTTAATATCTTCAAATAAAACATTAACTTCTTTTTCCCCCACAAGACCACCCTCGCTATCAAAAAATTGAATTAATAATTTTTGGGAATTATTTTCTAATGGAGTCCAATTAATTTTGTCACCCCTAGAGGCTAAGGCAAAATCAACTGAAATACTAGAACCAGATGAAGAAAAATCATGATAGAATACCTTGCCTCCATCTATAGTCCAAGAGGCAGTCATGGCTTCTGGATAGGGATTGGAGATTATAGCAGTAAAATAGCCAATATCTTCTCCTAATTGACCCATGGCTTGGTTATTAAAAGAAAAATTTAATAAATTTGAAAAAGTTCCATTATAATCTAGTTCCCCTAAATTTTTTATAACGATTAAGCCATTAGAAATTTCTGCAAAATTACTCAACTCCTTGGGATCTTTCACAGAAATAAACTCTTTAGCTAAAGCATTGGATTCTTTTATAATATTAAAAGAAAAATTAACTTCTTGCTCGCCTATTATAGAGTTTTTCTCATCTATTAACCTAACTACTAAATTAAAATTCTGAGCACCTTCATAGTAAGGAGAAAAATTTTTAGAAAAATCTTCCTTAGCAACAGCAAAATAAACATTAATCTTTTCTTTTTCAGAGTTAATTAAAAAAACATCATTATTTACTTGAAGCTCTTGCCCATTAATAAAAAACTTTAAGGAAGAGTAAGCTTGATTAAGTTTTAGAGAAAAATCAAAATATCTATTAGTTGATAATCCTATCATCTGCTCTTTTGATAATATCAAGTCTTTATTATCAGTGGTTCCATCAGTCTTTAACACGATGTCACCAAAATTAATTGATCCATCTAATATTGTTGGGTTTAAAATCTCTAATGGAAAAAGCATCCCTGGATTAATATCAGCAGCAATAAAATTAGTTGGTTTTTGTTGTTTTAAAGAGCTATTAGAAATAACCAAAGTTTTTATCCCTAATTCATTGCCATCCTTATCAATAAACTTCATTAATAAATTTTGTGTTCCCCAATCAATTGGAGTCCAATTAACTCCATCTTTTTTTTGGGCTAAAGGATGATCTATTTCAAAAGCTCTATCAACTAAATTATAAGTAAATTGTTTGTCATTATTTATAACATATACCACGCTTTCAGCCTCTGGATATGGAGATATAATATTAAATCTAAAATAACCAATATTTTTTCCGTAAAAACCTTCTTTTTGTTCAGAAAAAGTATAAGTAGGAAGCTCCTTAGGAACCCCAGCGTAACTTAATTCGGATATACCCTTAATATTAATCATTCCATTAGAAAGTATGGTAACTTTATCAGCTACACTTGGATCTTTATATTTAATAAACTCAACCGGCAAAAGGTCATCAGCGGCTCGAGCACTAAAATTTTCAAAAGCAAAAGGATTATTAAAACGACTTTCAATCATCGCTTTAATGTTAATAAAATGAATAGAAGAAACCACTAGAATCGAATAAAAAAATATTCGAAGAAAAAGATTTTTTGTTGTCATAAAATAAAATTTAATACTAATTTTTATATTTAATTATTTTTAAATTATATCACTTAGTTTATAGAACGTAAAGCTATTTCCTTTAAAATAACATCCCGATCTTTACCATATTTGTAGCGACTCAATTGCCTAATAGCGTCAGCCAAGCCATCCTTTTTTTCTCCCATTAATGGCCAAATTGTCTGAAAAGAAAAAGGTCGAACTGATTGTCCATCAACTAATAGCTTTACAAAACCACCCCGGCCCACATTAACTAAATCATATTGATTGAATACTGGACCAAATTCTTTAACTAAAAACTCAGCATCTTCAGAACCAACTCTAAAACTTGCCATAGTTCCAACGTTTCCAAAAACAGCGTCCTTTATCTGGGTGTCTTGATTCTTGCTAAGCTGACCAATGTATTGATGAGCTATATTTAAACATAGGGCATATTTTCTAGCCTCTGATAAAATCTGACAAATAGAATTAGTAGTAAAGTTTTGAAACTCATCGATATATAAATAAAAATCTTTTCTTTGTTCTTGTGGAATATCAGTCCTAGATAGAGCTGCCATTAATATTTTTCCTACAATAATCATACCTAAAAGATAAGCGTTTGATTCTCCAATAGATCCCTTGGGTAAATCCACCATTAATATTTTTTGACTATCCATTAAATCCCTGAAATTAAAAGCACTATTTTGTTGACCAATAATTGGCATCATCATATCATTGGAAACAAAGGGGGTTAATTTCGAAGTAATATAAGGAACCATATTAGCTAAGGCTGCCTCTCCCCCGGCCTTTTCAGCCTCTTTCTGCCAAAAATCAACTACCGTTTTATTTTTGCAAAGATTTAATTTCATGCGACGAAAATCTTCATCCGCTAGCACTTTGGATATTTCCATTAAAGTTGACCCTGTTTCTGGACTATCCATAATCAATAATAAAGCATTTCTCATATACTGCTCAAACATTGGTCCTCCGGTAGCCTTGAGATCATACAATTTATCAAAGATTCCAATCATTTCATTAATAACAAAAGTTTTTTGTTCTGGATACCTAGGATCATATTCTAACAAATTTAATCCAATAGGTCTTTGAGTGTCAGCCGGCGAAAAAATAATTACATCCTCAGCTCTCTCTGGCGGAATACGATTTAAAATATCTTCAATTAAATCACCATTAGGGTCCATAACGCAGACTCCATGACCATTTTGAATATCTTGAATAGCTAAATTATTTAACAACACAGATTTACCAGTACCAGATTTACCAACAATATACATATGACGACGGCGATCAACCGGCTTAATTCTAACATCAGTTTTAATTCCTCGATAAACATTGTAGCCAAGAATAATTCCATCCTTAGGAATATTACTTGGAGCTGGAGCTGTCTTTGAGGTTAGCCAGTCAATGTTAGGGGTTTCAGTGTGGGGTAAAGGAAAATGAAACATACTTACCAATTCTTGAGTACTTAATAAAAAACTTTGTCTCTCAATAAAGCGTCGATAAATAAAATTATTAATAATGTCCTCTTGATTTAATTTTTTTACCTTTCTAAAATAATTTCCATATTGATAATAAGTATATTCACTAAAAGCATTAGTAATATTATCAAAAAATAATTTTGTTTTTTCTTCGCTGTCAGAACTGACCACTATTCTAAGATTAACATCCAGCCCTGGCTTAGCATTTTTGTCTTCCATTTTTTTTAACATTTCCCTTTCTTTTTCGGTTAATTCTTTTTTATTTCCCTCCATCTCTGGTCCTTTTTCAGCCTTACCCATACTAAATAAACCCAAAACAATATCGTAAACTAAAAAATTAACTGTATTATGAAAAGCCGAGCTACTACTTCTGAAAATTTCACTAACATCATTCTTTTTATAAGCATTTAAAACAGATCTCTTTAATTTGGCGTGCCAGTCTTTTTTAGCACTTCTAACCACATATTGAATAGCAATATTTTCATCATTTTCTAGCTTTGACATTACATTTATCAAAGAATCCATGGGATCGGATTCCATATCCTTGTAGTCTAAAAATGGGAAAATAAAACTACGGCCAGCTTTGAAACGACCAGCCTTAATGTGGCCTTTGGGATTAAAAGCATTATAATCTTCTATTGGTTCAACCGAAGCTTCTGGATAATAAGCATGAATTTGTTGCTCCATATAAAGAGCCTTATCCTTGGGAGCAGTAACATAAAAAGAAATTTTACTCTTATTAGCAACTATTTCAAAGGAAAAATTATCATTTCTACCAAAAAACCAATCAACAATACTTTTTTTCACCCTCAACCCGCCAACACTGGCAAAAATATTTTCTCCCTTAGAAATCTCTTCTTGTAATTGCTGAACAGTTAAAGAAGAATCTTGATCTTTTGGCTTTTCCTTAGGCAATCTGATCAAAAAAATAGAATTATTATTATTTTTATTTCTAACCGAAAAATATTTTATAAAATATCTAACTACAAACAAAGCAATCAAAAGAAACAAAAATATACCTATTAGATATAAATAATCTAAATTTCTCTCTACTATCAGCTCCCCTTCTAGGGCCAATTGATTGCTAAAATCGTTCATATATTATTCTTTATTTTTATCTTTTTTTAGTTTTAATATTTTATCGGTTTTTATTTTAGCTTCTTGCTCTAAAAAATATTTATTAACTTTAGGGATATTTTTTAACCATCTTCTTATTAAATCAATTATTTTTTTTACTCTAATTTTGGTTTGTCCTAATAATTTATTTATTTTATTAACTGTCTCAATGCCTTCTTCTTGAAATTTTTTTTGTTGTTTAGGTGTCATACTTAAAAAAACATCATTTAAGCCATCAGACAAAATCATATCAATTTGTTTTCTTCTCTCTTCTTCGGAGCTAATTATGATTGGAGTTGGAGTAGCAGAAGAAGAAATTATTTTCTCCTCTTCTTCTTTTTGATCCTTTTTTTCTGATTTCTTTTCAGTATCAACAACCTCTCTTTCGAAAGAAGACTCTTTGGTTTTTTCTCCTTTTTCTAAGTCAAAACCACCATCCTCAAAAGAAGACGGAGTTATATCAATTTTTTCTTGTTCAAACCCTTTATTTAAATCTTGAGCCATATCATTATTCAACTTTAATAGCTTCAACCGGACAACTATTGGCAGCATTTCTAGCACAATCAGTGTCTTGTTGGCTAATAACCTCAGACTTACCCATAGAATTCATTTTAAAAATTTTAGGGCACATATTAACACACATACCGCATCCAATACATTTATTTTGATCAACTTTTATTGACATAACAATAATAATTTATAAGCAAAAAAATCACCTATAAATTGAATTAATTTTATTAAACTTCTTAATAATTATAGTACATTTTAAAATAATTGACAAGTAAAAATAACTTTGTTATATTATATTAGTAAAAAACAAATAATAAATACTAAAATTTAAAAAATATGGCACATAAAAAGGCTGGAGGATCGACCACCTTAGGTCGTGATTCCCAAAGTAAACGTTTAGGAGTTAAATTAGCCGATGGACAAAAGGCTAAAACTGGCTCCATTATTATTCGCCAACGTGGAACTAAATACCATCCTGGTGAAAATGTAAAAAAAGGAAAAGATGACACTTTGTTTGCAATAACTACCGGAACAGTAAAATTTAAAACTAAAAAATCAAAGAAATTTGATGGACGATTAGTTAATACTAAAGTAGTTAACGTAATAAAATAGCACTAAGAAATATATTAAAAAGACAAGATTAGATTCTTGTCTTTTTTTGTTGCTTAATATTAGGTAAAATAAAAACCCCCATGTTCTCTTTTTGAGAAACACGAGGGTTAGCCTATGACAGACACACAACTTTTTTACTTCAGGGCCAAATAAACGGCCGTGGGGTTTATTGAAATAAATACCCCTTCAACACCCATTGGCGACCTTTCTCTGAAATACCCCACTTTTACAATATTAGCTCTAACATTGTAATTTCCAGAAATTTCCACCCCCACCTTATAGATCGGATTCAAAGTCATTTCTGACTTTTCAAATCCAACAACAGGAGAGATATAAAATTCCGGTATCGGTAGAATAACTCTAACCAGAGAAACATCAGCTTTTAAAGAAAGTCCTCCATTTTCGAAATAATTACTACTATAGCTATTGGTGAACCCAAATCTTTGTGTAGCACTTATTTCAATTCTAGGAAAAATTCTAGTTTCAGGTGTCAGCAAAATTGAACCCGATAACAGAATTCCTGGCTTAACTGTTTTCACCGAGAAAGTATCGGTTGTTCCAGTGATATAGCCATAGTCTTTCTGATTGAAGCGATAATAACCAGCACCAATTTTCAATTCACCTAAACTAAAGTTTTGGCGAAAAGAAAGGCCAAAATTAAATCCGGAAAGATCGCGAGCGCGGTAGGTTTGAACCAAGGCATTGCTACTTTGATAACCACCAAATACTCCCACTTGGGAATTTGACGCTCCGAAAAAGAATTCTCCTTGAACACGGTTAGAGCTAAAAACTCCTACCTTCACAAGAGTGTCCCCTTCAGAATTTAAAAATTGATCGCGAAAGGTTGTTTGACCATCATAGGTCAATGAAAATTTTTCAGTTTCGGTTTGTGCCAAGACCACAAAGGGTAGCACTACAATTAATATCAACAATATTCTTTTCATATCTGTAATTTTTATTGGTTTATATTTTAAAAGAACTAACTGAATATTATAACATAAATAATTTTATATGTCAAGAGCTCTGACTAGCAGAGCTCTTAAACTAATATCATTATATATTTTTATGGTTTTATTGGAATAAATTATCAATATCACCCGATTTTTTAACATTTTCATAATTATTTTCATCCTCTTTTTCGGGCATTTTCACTCCCCTATTTTCTTCTATATTTCTCATAGTAGAGGCCACTCGATTCATTGGGGGTAAATTTTTATTTTTTGGAATTCTGCTTTTATGACCAAATAGATGAATATCATATTTTTTTTCTGGAAATAAATAAATATAAACTAATCCAAAGAATAAACTACCAGCAATAATAATAAGTAAAGCATACATCAAATTTGGTTTAGTCGGATAAGTAGAAGTAATTGGTTGATCAATAACATTGATTTTTACTGAACTACCCAATCCATGAAAATTTTGGTGTTTAGTTATTAAAACATGATTGACAGCTAAAGCAATTTGAGTAGCTTGATAATTATCTTTATGATAAACACTAATGTTAATAATTCCAGAGTCCTCTAAGCTCTTAGCCGAAACTGTTTTTTTCCAAGCCTTGCTTTGTTTAATAGAAGTATCACCAAAATAATTTTTATCAATATTAAAATCTGACTCCATTACTGATTCATAAAAAGAATTGGAGTAAACTACTCTAGTTAATAAATCGGATAAATATTCCACTGACCTAGAAACTGAATATGGGTCAACTCGACCAGCCCCTTCTTGAATAACTAATATTTTTGACTTAGTAGTATATTTGAAATCTTGAGTTAATAGAACCAATAATCCTACTACCAAAAAAACTAAAAAAATAGAAAATAAAGTCTGACGTTTTTGTTTAATTAAAGCAATTAAATCCATATAATTTTTTTTAAAAAATTAATTTTATTTATTCTGCTCATTATTATAACATAATGAGCAGATAAGTAAAACTAAATTAATTATTTTCAACGATAGCATCTTTTATTTCTAATCCGATGCTATATGTATAATTAGAATCATTTCCAGTAACCTTAATATCGGTTCTTTCAGAGATATTCCTAATAACCATGCCATTATCATTTTCGCTCTGAACAAGTACTTTATTTCTAGAATTACTATTTGATAATTCCGGAGCGTTTAAAACCTTAAAGAATCTTCCTTCCATATCAGCTTTAACCTGATATTTTTGATTGTAAAAATCAACAGTTAATTCCTCGTTAGGCAAGAATCCGCCGCCGGTAACTTGAACTTGGGTCCCGCTATCAACGATAGCCGAGCTTAAATTTAAAAACAAATTTTCTTTAGCATATGTTTTTTCGTCTTGACCAGCAACAGCATAACCCAGCACCTCTAAATCGCTATTCATGATTAATACACTAGAATTATTAAAGACAACTACCCTTTCTCCTCCAGCCATAGCTACGGCCTTAAGACCCATAGCCCAACCTTCATCAACAGTAACATCTCCAGTTCTTCTAGATGTCACTACTGACATATCAGATTTTTTTAATTTGACTACGCCAAGTCCATTGGCAAAATATAAGTATTCATTACCAGTTGAGCTAACATCGTAGCCAGGATATCCAAGGTGTTCAAAGGTTCCTTTTAAAGAGCCATCTAGACCAACCTTTTTAACCGAACGATCATCAGAAAAATAAATATTATCATCGTAAACATCGTAATAAATAGAACGATTATTATTGCCTCCGTAGAAATTAATTTGTAAATTTCCAGTTATTTTTCTTTGTGACTTATCAAAAATTTTAATTTCATCGTTGTCTTCACTCAAACTAAAAATTAAATTTTCATTTCCGCCAGAAGAAATATTATAAGGAATTTCGTTAGTTAATTCGTAAGAATCAATAGTTTCCAAGTCCTTATTATATACTTTTACCCCCTTGGCGCTAACTGTAACTATATTGTCACCAAATTTATCAACCTTATTATACCACTCCCAATAAGTATTTTTCATTTCCTTAACCAAAACTGGATTGCTTAAGTCGGAAACGTCATATTTATAAAGAGTGAAACCAGAAATAGCATAAGCATATAAACGACCGCTTTCAATACTAAGCTTTACCCCATAAAAACTGTCATTTTTGTTAAAACGCTTATCAAACGGCTTCCAAGAAGATCTTCTTTGTAAGCCATCCTCACCTAGAGAGAAAAGCTCTAGACCTTCACTATCCGTAGAAGCTACTACTAAATTATTATTAAAATTTAAAGCATCTCCGGAATAATAAGATTTAACTTTTGTTTTGGCTGGAATTGAAGTAAATAATACTACTCCAAACACTAAAACAAGAAATAAAAGGATTTTTTTCATAATATTTTGTTTTAAAAAACTTGATTTTAAACGAAAAAGACAAGTTTTTTAGTATTTTTTAATATTTTTTAATTTTTATTTAAAATATCTTTAATTACAAACATAATTGTATCATAAATAAAAAAAAATGTCAATAGCTAGCATTGACATATATATAATATAATTGTAATAAATTAATTAAAATTCGATAATTATTTTTTTAGAATATAATTATAAACATCTAATAATTCAATTAAATGCCTTTCTATCTTCAAATTTTCTACTGATTCCTTAGCCTTAAGTCCCATTTTAATCAAATCATAATCATAAGAATCATCAATAATTTGAGCCAATTCTTTTATATTACCGTTTTCAAACAAAAATCCAGTCTCTTTATCTTTTATTAATTCGGGCAACCCCCCAGTTCTAGAAGCAATAACCACCTTTCTTAAATTTAGTGATTCCAATAAAGTTAATGGCATATTTTCATTCCAGGTGGACGGTAAATATACTAATCTAGCCCCTCTAATAATACCCTGCAATTCCTGGCCAGATTTATAACCCAAAAAGTTAACCCTTCGGGATAATTTTAAATCTTTAACTAATTTTCTTAAATTATTCTCCTCTGGTCCAGTGCCAATAATCTTTAATTTATTTTTTTTATCCGACAGATTAAGAGCTCGGAGTAATATCTCTATCCCCTTTTCCCTGGACAATCGTCCGAAATATAAACCATAATCCCCAATTTCATCAGAAATTTTATCAGCCATTTTTTCGGAAAAATTATAAATAACTTTAATTTTATTTTTATCCCAACCAAAGTCAATTATAGTTTTTTTCATAAACTCACTAGGAGCAATAAAATAAGTAATGTTTTTTTTATATATTTTTAAAATTTTGTGGTGTAAATACATTTCAATAGTTGCCAAAAAACTCTGCCAGAAAGATTTTTTGAAACATTTATGCTTCAAACAATTATAATATTTTCCTCCGCGACAACGATAACAAATTTTATCATCAACAAATAATTGATAGTTAGGACATACTAATTTATAGTCATGGAGATGCATTATCACCGGAATATTATATTTTTTAGCCACAGACAAAATTGAAGGAGATATTTGATGATAAATATTATGAATATGAATAATATCGGGTTTAAACTCTTTAACAAGTTTATTAAATCTTTTCCGAGCTTCTAGGCTATACAAAATTCTACCAGGAGCAATAATTCGATCTCTTAATTTAGCCTCATTAAAACTAATACGAGAAATAAAATATTTATCCCAAATGCTAGAATTATTTTTAGGATGATGCATAGAGAAAAGAGCTACCTGATGTCCTATCTTCTCCAACTCTTTGCTTATCTCTATAAAATATTTTTCAGCCCCACCCCTAATATAATTAAATTTATTAACCTGAAGTATTTTCATAAAAATTATTTTATCAAATTTAAATAAACGCTTTCATATTGACTGGCTACTTTCTTTATATCAAATCTATCAATAATATAATTAAATAGGTTATCCCCCAAGACAATTAAGTCTTTTTTATTTTTAGAATCTAGGAAATAATCTATTTTTTTCACTAAATCATTGACATTATTATTTTTAAATAATATTCCAGTTTTTTTATCTTTTATAATATCCAAAATTCCACCAGTAGCCGAGGCTAAAACTGGTAGTCTTGAAAGTCCGGCCTCCAATAAAACAACACCTAGCCCTTCCCATTTAGAAGGTAAAACAAAAAAATCAAGCTCTGACAAAAAACCTTTAATATCTTTTTTTAGGCCCAATAACTCTATTTTATTGGTTAAATCATATTTTTTTATTTCCTTTTCTAATTTTTCCCGTAATTCACCCTCTCCCGCAATTAAACATTTGAAGTTTTTGTTTTTTATTTTAGAAAGAGCCTCTATCAATAAAGAAAAATTCTTTTGAGAGGTTAATCTCCCAATTGACCCAAAAACAATTTGATTTTTATTGAGACTTGGCTTTCTGTCTTGTTGAAACTTTTCTACGCTTATCCCATTAAAAATTAAATTTATTTTTTCTGAAGGAACTTGATAATTTTCAATAATATCTCTTTTGACCGCCGAAGATATGGCAATAATCTTATTAGAAAAGCCAGCTGTTCTTTTTTTAAAAAATTTTATTATCTTATTGTCATTAATTAAAACATTTTGCTCGGTAGAAACAATATTTTTAACACCAGCCAATTTAGCAGCTATTTTCCCATAAATATCCCCGCCTAATTGGGTATGAACAATATCTGGTTTTATTTTTTTAATATGTTTATAGATACTATAAAAATTAAAAATATCAATTTTGAATTTCTTCTTCAAAGCTTTTACGTTTAAATTTCTGTCGATAGCCTCAGAATAAAAAAATCCCTGGCCATTAAACAATAACAAAGATGGTTCAAAAATATCTAAATTTAAATTATAAATTAAATCTAATAAAAATCTTTCGGCCCCACCAGAATTTAAAGAAGGTATTATATATAAAATCTTAATTTTTTGATTTCTTGTCATATTTATTTCTCTATTTTTTTATTTTTAGAAATCAATTCAAGGGCTATCAAAGCCAAAGCAATTGGGAACCAAATTCTTCCCTTATAATAAGAAGTATTAAAAATTTGATAAAAATAGCCACCAAAAGAAGCCACCAATAAAGCTAATAATAATTTATAATCGGCTTTATTATTAATAACTCCAAGATATAATTTTCTAAATATTAAAAACAAAAGCAATAACAAAGCCAAGGCTCCAACTATTCCATTTTCAGCCAAAACCTTTTGACCGAAGCCATGAGAATCCAATGGATCTCCATATTTAGCTACAAAACGAACATTATCAGCCACTAGAGAAACAAAACTACCGCTACCATGTCCGAAAAACGGCTTCTCCAAAAAAGCCTCAATAGAAATTTGAGTTAACAAAACTCTATTCTCAGTAGAACTAACATTAGCTTCTTGCAAAGAAAGCATTTTAACAAAAAAAGGAGAAATAAAAATAACTACAAAAAACAAGGATATTAAAATCTCACTTAAAGATATTTTTTTACTCTTAATAATAAAAAATTCAATGCCAAAATACAAAATCACTTGCAGTCCGATTGTCATCCAGGCAGTGCGACCAAATGTTAATAAATTCACTAGAATAAAAAATCCAGCTAAAACATTAATGAGTCTATCGGATCTAAAATCTTTAAACCAATACTTCAAAGACAAAACTGCAAAAGAAGAAATTATTAAAAATTCAGCCAATAAATTATAATTTTCTCCGAAGATCCAGTCACCTAAAATATACAAAGGTTTTACCCTAAAAAAAGAATCGGACCAGTCCTGAAAAAATAAAGAAGAAACACCCATTAGAACCACCAAAAACCCACCAATTGAAAATAAAACTAAAACATTTTTTAAAGTTTTTTTGTCTTTAATAATATTAAATGGCAAAACCACGAAAGCTAAATAAAAGAATAAAATCCATCTTAAAGAATACCAAATTGAACTAATAATATTATCATTCAAAACCGCCGAAAATAAGGTTACCACAAAAAACGTCAAAAAAGCCCAACCCAAAGGAAATTTAATTTTATCCTCTCGATTTGAAAAAAAATGAAAATAAATTTGGCGAATAATAAAGGATATTAAAACTATTAAGGAAAGAGAATCAATAAAAGGAATTTCTAAAAATTTAAAACTAATAGCCCAGCCAGTTATTGGCAAAAACAAGGCCATTAAATAGATTCCCCAAATTGGTTTTAAAAAAAACCAGATAACTGAAAAGAAAAAGGTTAAAATTATTGCTGTAACTAAATAATTAGAAAAACTAAAAAATACCGCTAAAGCAAAAACTAAGGACAACGAAAAAACAATCCAAATTCTATTTCGAGAATAAAAATTTTCTGTCATAAAAAATTAAAATTTTATTTCTAATTGATAATCCTTCTCTAGATTATTATCCCAATAAATCTTATTTTTTTCAACCCTAATATTTCCCTCCCCTGAGGCAGATTTTACGGGATTAATAAAATTAAACTCGGCTTCAAACTTATTAATATTGTTGCCTGGCTGTTTTTGTAATAATAAAGAGTAATTATTTTTTATTTTAATATCTTGCGATATATTTTCTGGTAGATAATATTCAAAAACTAGAGTCCCTTGTCGGCTCGGTTCAACCGAAATAAATCCCCCAAAATAAGTTTTAGGATTAGCTATTTGAATATCTTTCTCTGAAATTGCCGGAGAAACACTCAAGCCAGAGGAATTTAATAAAATACTATCTAGTGGAACATAAACCCTAGTAAAAGTTCGATACCTAGTCGTTTGCCAATCAAACCATCCATTGTTTTTATAATTTATCTCAACAATAGCCTTTAGCTTTCCATTAGCCTCTTCATTTAAAATATATTTTATATTTTTTTCCATTACACGATCAGTCTTATAAGCTGCTAGATTGGCATCAATTGTCATTAAATAATCTAAAGAAGCTTTTTTTATCTCTCCATCCCAATTTAAATTAGTAGAAATTTTTCTACTATACTCATCATCAAAATAAACTAAAACATTTTTCTCTGAAATATTTTTATTAAACAGATCTAAGAGCTCTGTCCAGCGATCTGAAGATAAATTAAATAATTTAACTTTTAACTCTTTTAAAATACTGCCGATAACTAATTTTCTATCCCATTCCGAAACTCCCTCTTCTCGAAAAGTCATCTCAACTTCATATTGTAAAACATCCATAAAATTATTTTTGTCATAAACCTGGCCATCAATTTCAATTGGACCAACAATATAAAGTAAGTCGGTGATAATTCTTGGGGTGACAGCAATAACACCAGAAAAATCAATTATTTCATCCCCCTTACCAGCGGCTAACATTTCTTGTTCATAAAACCAAAGGATTTTTTGAGCACTAGTTGGCCAATCTGGCGACCAATTAGAATCACGCATAAACCATTGATTAACTCCTAAATATTTAGCAATGGGCTCTGGAGGGCTAACCTGAAAAGATTTATTTAAACTAGCTGGCATATCCAAATGATAGATATCATGAGTCTCTAACTTTACAATATCACCCAATTTAATCTCTAAAATCCCGTAAGTTCCAATAAAACCTCCCGTAGGGCGAAGCTCATTATTATTTTGTAAAATTATTAAATATGAAACTGACTCCGGGTAGCCAGTTAAAACAGGAACAATAGCTGATAAAGAAACAATCTTTTCCATAATAACAGAAGTTTCTTTTAATTTAGTCTCCAGACTCTCTATTTGGCTAGAATAAGATGATAATAATCTATTTTCCTTAACTCTATCTAAATAAATCAAAGATAAGTCAATATTAGCTTTAATACCCTGCATCTCGGGATAACTTTCGTATAATTTTTTTAAAATTCTAAATTTTTCATCTTCGGTAAATTCTAAAAAATTTCCGGCTTTTTTACCGGAAGCAATATCTTCTATTTCTTGAACTAGGGTCAGAGATTTCTCGGCCGAAGAACTCAGAACCCGAGCCATTTGAGCCAAATATTTAAAGTCGTTTAAATTATTATTTAATATCCCAACTCTTTTAATTAAAAAATTGTTTTGCAAGTCAGTTAAAATTTCTTCGGCCAAAGTAAAACCACTGACAGCCCTTTCAGCAGCCACAGTAGCTTTTGAAAAATCACCCTCTTTTACAAAAGTAAGAGCATAATCAAGGTCCTGGCGACCAGATAAAACATTTAAATATACAGTCCTAACCCTGAAAAAAATAAGACCAATCAAAAAGACAAACGAAATAATTCCCAAAACAATAACAATAATAATCGATCTGGATAAACCAGGAGAGTTCCTCAGAAAACTCTTTTTTAAAAAATTATTCATGGGATTCGTTGTTAATATTTAAAATTTTATCCAAAAGGATAATTCTTCTAGCGTTCAAAACACTGTGCAAAAAAACATCGGCCACTTCTTGACGATATTTAAATTCAGCTTCGTCCATAACAGTAAAATTAACCTCTCGGCTCAATTCCTGTTCTAAATCACTGATGATTTTAGTTAATTTATCATTTTCAACGTTGGCCACAATTAAGACATCGGTTGGAGAGCTTTCATTATTAACAAAAATACCACTTAATAATATGAATTTAGGATCACAAACTAATTTTAAATTTTTAATAAAACTTTCGCCAGCTAAAATCTGTGATTTTACAATTAAAGACCTCACTTCGGAAAATAAAATAAAATTTTTGTTCACCCAATAATATTTTTTTTCTTTAAGTCCGGTTTCCTTAATATCCTTTTCCTTGCTATTTTTTTTAGATTCTGGCGTATTGGACAAAACATTGGAATTTATGTTATTATTATCGTCAGAGGATAATAAGCCAAAATCCTCCAAATTACTTAATTCTCTACGAACTGAGTTAACTTGAAGTTTTAAATCTCTGGCTAATTGTCTAATATAAAATTTCTTATCAGGGTTTAATAAAAAATTTTTTAAAATTTTAACTCTAGCCTTAGAACCAAACAGTTTTTCTAGCATATTTTTTAATAATTTTAGATAATAATTAATATTAATAATATATAATATTTACAAAATTTAGTCAATTTATGTCTATAAAAAAATCTCTTATAAATATAACCAATAATCCGAACAAAAGTTTTATTCAGGCATCCTTTATTGACTCGGAAAAAGTTAAAAACGAGAACTTTGGCTCTCTTTTTGTTTTAACAGAAATAAATTATCCCGATAGATTAGCCGAAAAAATTGTCTTTATAATAACACAATTATTAGAAAAAAATTATTTTTTAAACGAAAAGATAATATTATCAGATCAATTAAACAGCCTAAAAATTGAATCAATTTTTGAATCAGCCCTAGTTAAGACCAATCGAGAATTATTAGAATTCATTGATCAAGAAAAAATAAATTTTAATTTTAAAGATTTAAATATAATAGTTGGATTAATTTATGATGATCAAATTCACTTTTCTAGCATGGGGCAAAATAAGTCCTTTTTAATCAGGAAAACAGATAAGGGCTGTCAAATTAGTGATATTAATCCTGACAACGAAGATCACGAGATAGAAGATCTAGCTTCTGGAAAAATATTTTCTTCCATTATTAGTGGAGAATTGCCAAATAATTCCTACACCATTTTTACTAATGCCTCCCTATCACAATACCTATTAAATGAAGACTCTGTAAAAATACTAGAAGAATTAAAATTAGAAGGAGCTACTGAACAAATAAAAAATTTATTAAAAAAAATAAATAATTACTCTAATTTTTCTGGAATAATAATAAAAAACTTTAATAACGAGCTAGAGAAAGAAGAGTTTAAATATAGCGAATCCAATCTTTCCCTAACTGAAAAAAATACTGAAAAACTTTTAAATTCTCCGGGAAGCATCAATAAAGAAAACTTTAATAAAAATATCAATAATTTTTTAAATAGAATAAATATTTTTAAATATTTAATAAAACCTTTTAAGGCTATTAAAAAAATAAAAATAAAAATAAAGAAAGAAAAAAACAATAACGACCTACCAGTTGTAAATGAAAAAAAATCAAAAACTAAAAAAATATTATTAATATTATTAGGTGTTTTGTTATTATTATTGGCAGCCAAACTTTATTTTCAAAAAAATGAAGAACAAAAAGTTTTTGAAGAAGAGACTGCTTCAACCTTCGAGGAACAAATAATTCAAAAACAAAATCAAATAGACTCCTCTCTACTATACAATAACGAGATTAAAGCCAAAGAAATTATTGAGGAATTGAGAAATTTGATGAACTCTTTGAACGACAAAGATAAAAATAAAATAAAAAATTATTCTGACCTAGAAAAAAAATTAGAAGAACAAATAAATCAAATTCAAAAAATGATAAAAATATCTGAACCAAATGAATTGGCCAATTTTTCTATCATAAATGGCAATGCTAACACTAAATCAGTTATATTATCAGATAAAGCCAATAAAATTTATGCTATTGATTCCGAAAATAAATCAATTTATAGCCTCAATTTAAACGATAATATTATTGGAAAATTATCTGAAAATGAATTGATTCAGGGAGAAAATCCTATCTCAGCTGATGATATAAATAATAATTCCTATTTTCTGACCGATAATCAAATCATAACCATAGACTCAGAAGAAAAAATTAGCTTTACTAAAATAAATATCGACAATCGAGACGCCATTAAATCATTCGACATATATAATAATAGACCATATCTAGTCAATAGCGAAAAGAATCAAATAATTAGATACTCAAAGAACGGCAATGAATTTTCTTCACCGACTGAATGGTTAAAAGATAATTCCAATATTAATCCAATTGGTCTAGCTATTGATTTTAGTATTTATATTTTAAATCAAGACGGACAAGTGTTTAAATACTTGGAGGGTAAAAAAGAGGAATTTCAAACTGACGCCATTGATCCAATTCTAGAAACTTCTGAAATAATAAGACTAAGTGATAATTACATTTTTATAATAGATAAAAATCAAAAAAGACTAATAATCTACACTAGAGAGAAAGGAACCTTTGTTAATCAATATTCTTCTGATAAGTTTAATGATTTAAGAGATTTAGCAATAGACGAAGAACAGAAAAAGGCTTATCTTTTAAACGGAAATATAATATACGAAATAAATCTAATACTATAAAAAATAAAAAAGGTTCAAAAAAAGAAGAGGTTTAAAACCTCTTCTTTTTTTATTTGAAATATATTATTTCAAGTTTGCTTTTCCTCCAGCTTCTTCAATTTTCTTTTTAATTTCTTCAGCTTCTTCTTTCTTAACTCCTTCTTTAATTACTTTAGGAGCTCCATCAACTAAATCTTTAGCTTCTTTTAAACCCATCTCTGTTGTTTCACGAACAACTTTAATAACAGCGATCTTATTAGCACCAGCTTCAGTTAACTCAATGTCAAAGCTAGATTTTTCTTCAACAGCCTCAGCAGCACCAGCACCAGGCATAGCGCCAACCATCATAGCTGGAGCAGCAGCTGAAACACCAAATTTTTCTTCTAAGATTTTAACCAATTCGGCTAAATCTAAAACACTCATTTTTTCGATTTCCTCAACTAATGATTTAAATTTAGCTGGGACCTCAACAACATTTTTTTCTTCTGACATAATTTTTTTAATTCATCCAAAATAATATTTTATTAAGAAATGAATATTAAATTAATTTTTAATTTTTATTTTAATAAATTACTAATTTATTATTTAGTATCACCAATTGCCTTTAAGACAGTGACCAATCCTCTCAAATTTCCGGCCAAAACATTAACAAAGCCAGAAACTGGAGCATTTAGAGATCCAACTAATTTGGCATATAACTCTTGTTTTGAAGGTAATTTAGCTAAGTTCTCCACATCTTCCTTGGAAATCATCTTACCGTCTAAAACTCCACCAACAAAATCAATTTTTCCTTCATGATTTTTTCTAAAATTAAACACTACTTTAGCTGGAGAAACCTGATCTTCGTAGGCAAAAACTGCAGCAACCTTTCCTGGTAAATTTTTAATATCAATATCAGATAGGCTATTATTTTTAAAAGCTAAATCTAATAAAGTTTTCTTGGAAACATAATATTCCCCATTTTCCTTTTTTAAGTTATTACGTAATTCTTCGTTATCCTTTACTTCTAAAGCATCGAAGGTTGCAAAAACAATAGATTTAGATTTTTTAATTTTTTCATCTAAATCTCTTAAAATTTCTTTTTTCTGTTCTTTGTTCTTTGGCATATTATTTTAATTAAATATTATTAAAATTGTTAATAAATAAAAAATCTGCAAAAAGCAGACTACAAAATAAAAACTAATTTATTTTAATCTCGGCAAGGCTTATATTGGTTTAGAACCAAAGGCTGGCTGTCTGCGATTTATTGATTGTACGGATATTATAAAAAATATTAATGTTATTGTCAAGCCCCGAGCTATTATTTACTAACCAATTGGCCACAAGCCCCTAAAACGTCTTGGTTAAGGCGAAATCTCTCCACTACCTCAATCCCCTTTCGCTTTAAAATATTCTTAAAATTAATAATATCTTTATTGTCCGAAGAATCAAAAACTCCTGTTTCGTTATGCTTGATAAGATTAACCACATACAAAGGTTTCTTCATCAAAATAGCCAAATTTTCAGCATCCTTAATGGAATCATTAACACCTTTGATCATCATATACTCAAACATAACTTTACGATTAGTTTTTTCAATATAATAATCAATAGCCTCAAATAATCTTTTTAATGGATATTTTTTGGTGCCTGGCATAATACTAGCCCTGGTCTTATCATCGGTAAAATGCAAAGATATGGCCAAATTAACTTTATTTTTTTCATTGCTCATTTTTCTAATTCCATCAACGATACCAATGGTGGAAACCGATATCTTCCTAGAAGAAATGTCAAAATATTCAGGATTATTTAAATATTCTATAGACTTAAAAACATTTTCATAATTTAAAAATGGCTCACCACTGCCCATAAAAACAATATTAGTCAGGTTGCCAATTTTCTTTGATTTCAAGTATCTTCCCCAAAATATAGCTTGTAATAATATTTCATCAACTGTAAGATTTCTTCTAAAACTTTTTCCAGAAGCACAAAATTTACAGGCCAGCGGACACCCGACCTGACAAGAGAGACAAGCTGTATTTCTATTTCCTGAGTGAATCATTAAGGCAGTTTCAATTTTAGAGCCATCGCTTAAAGTTAAAACTGCTTTACCAGACTTGTTATCCTTGGCTACAAATAATTGATTTTCTATTTTCAAGGAAAATCTTTCGGTCATATCAGCCCTCAGACCCAAAGAAAAGACTGAAGCTTGCGACCAATCTTCAATAAAGTCTTTAAAAATTAATTTTTTAGCCTGACCCAATCTAAATTTAGGTTGATCTAAAAAAATTTTATCCAAATTAATTAAATTCATAATAGAGCAATATTAACATCAAAAAAACAATAAAGCAATAACCCCCAGCTCAAAGGGTTGACATTTTTAAATAAATAGTGTATAGTAGTAGTTCGTGCTAACAAGAA
>CAZSNN010000003.1:0-27629 GCA_964608425.1 uncultured Gammaproteobacteria bacterium
TAATTTACATGATTGGTGTATTAGTCGTCAAATTTGGTTTGGTCATCAAATTCCAGTTTGGTATAAAGACAAAGAAATATACGTAGGAGAAGAAGCTCCTATTGGAGATGACTGGGAACAAGATCCTGACACCCTAGATACTTGGTTTTCTTCTGGCATGTGGACTTTTTCTACTTTGGGGTGGCCAGATAATTTTTCAAATAGCCTAAAAAGTGGTGATTTGCAAAAATTTCATCCTACTCAAATGCTAGAGACTGGCTATGAAATAATAACTCTTTGGGTTTCTCGAATGATAATGATGTCTTTTTTTGCTTTAAACGAAATACCTTTTGAAAAGGTATATTTACATGGAATGGTGCTGGATGAAAATGGTAAAAAAATGAGCAAATCTAAAGGAAACGGCATAGATCCAATAGATATGATAGAAAAATTTGGCACCGATGCTTTGCGCCTATCTCTTTTAATTGGCAACACCCCCGGCAATGATGTTAGAATTAGTGAAGAAAAAATTGCCAGTGCCCGAAACTTCGTTAATAAACTTTGGAATATAAGTCGTTTTATAATATCCGATAATCAAGACTTCTCTGATAATTACGATAAAAATAATCTTAACTTAAGCGACAAGTGGATATTAAATAAATTAAATAAATTAATAAGGAAAACCTCGGCCGACATCAAAGATTATAAATTTGCTACCGCCGGAGAAGATCTCCGAGAATTTACCTGGAATGATTTAGCCGATTGGTACCTAGAGTCAAAAAAATTTGAAAAAGATGATAATAATAGAAAAATATTATTATTTGTTTTAAAAAATATTCTAAAACTTTGGCACCCTTTTATTCCTTTTATAACAGAAACTATTTGGCAAGAAATTCAAGAAAAAGAATTATTATTAATAACCAAATGGCCAGAGAACAATAGTCTTAACTTAGAAATAGAAGAAAATAATTTTGAGTTAATAAAAAAAATAATTACCAATGTTAGAAACGCCAGATTTGCCAATAATATTGAAGTTAGCAAAAAAGTAAAAGCTCAAATATTAGCCGGAAATCAAGCAGAAATAATAACTTCACAACAACACCTAATTAAAAACTTAAAAACCGGAATAGAAGAGATAGAGTTTATTACTAAAGAAAATAGGCCCGAAAATGAAAAAACTATTTTGATAACAATTGAAGATATAGAAATTTATTTAATCGGAGCAATAGACGAAGAAAAAGAAAAAAAACGACGAGAAAAAGAAATAGAAAATCTAGAGAAAATGATAGCCATGATAAAAACAAAATTAAATAACCAAGACTTTGTAAAAAAAGCTCCTGCCGAATTAGTTAAAAAAGAAAATGAAAAACTACAGGGCTATCAAGAAGAGCTAAAAAAGATAAAATTATAAAAATAAATTATATATTATGACCTTAAAAAAATGTCTATTGACAATGATGAGCTTAACTTTATTATTATGGGCAATTTTTATTTTTTTAATTATTGTTATTAACCCAGAAACAGCCAATTCATTAATATTAGCTTTAATTTATTTCTCCCTATTTTTATCATTAAGTGGTTTAATTACAATTATTAGTTTTATTATTAGAAAAAAAATTAACAAAAAAGAATTACCTTTTTATTTAATAAAGACATCTTTTAGACAATCCTTTTCTTTTGCCTTTTTGATTGTTGCTATTCTTTTTATGCTAGCTCAGAGCTTATTTTCCTGGCTTAATATCTTAATCATAATTATTATATTATCAATAATTGAATATATATTTATAAACGAAAAAAAATAAAAATATGAAAGAAAAACTATTAAAATTAAAGGAAGAAATATTAGAAAAATTAGAAGATATCAAGGATTCAACAAAATTAAAAGAAGTTGAGGAAAAATATTTCAGTCGAAAAAGCGATTTTAGCTCCGCTTTAAAGAACATTAAAGAATTAAGCGATGAGACCAGGAAAGAAATGGGTATTTTGGCAAATTCCATAAAACAAGAATTATCAGTAAAACTAGGAGAAATAAAAGAGAAGATTGATAACTCTTCAACAAAAAAGGAAATTATGGATCCAACTTTGCCAGGAGAAAAATTGAACAAAGGACATCTTCATCCTATCACCAAAATATTAGAAGAAATAGAAGAATTATTTTCTTCTATGGGCTTTATGGTTTTAGACGGACCAGAGCTAGAAAGTGACTATTATAATTTTACCGCTCTAAATTTCCCTAAGCATCATCCTGCCAGAGAAATGCAAGACACTTTTTTTATTGACTCTAAAAATAAAGATGATGAATATGACATGGTTATGAGAACCCATACCTCACCAATGCAAATAAGAGCTATGGAAAAATATGGAGCTCCCCTTAAAGCCATTATTCCAGGAAAATGTTTTCGAAACGAAGCTACTGATGCCAGACATGAACATACCTTTTATCATGTTGAGGGCTTGATGATTGGAGAAAACATAAGCTTTGCCAATCTAAAAGGAATTTTGGAATTAGTTGGAAAAAAACTTTATGGACCCAACACAAAATTGAGAATGCGACCTAAATTCTATCCCTTTGTAGAGCCTGGTAGTAACGGAGAATACACCTGTTTTTTGTGTCAAGGCAAGGGATGTCGCGTTTGTAAATATAGTGGCTGGCTAGAAATATTGGGTTGCGGAATGATTCACCCAGAAGTTTTAAAAAGCGGCGGAATAGACCCAGAAAAATATTCCGGGTTTGCTTTTGGTTTTGGATTAGATAGATTAGTAATGCTTAAATATAATATTGACGATATCAGACTTTTTAATAGTGGAGACTCTAGATTTTTAGAGCAATTCTAAAATTAATCAATAATAATTTTAATACATAAAAATATGAACATTTCACTAAACTGGCTAAAAGAATATATAAACCTGGCCAATATTAGCCCAGAAGAAATTAAAGATCAATTAACTGCTCATACTGTTGAAGTGGAAAAAATCATTGAGCAAAAAGAACAATTTAAAAATATTGTTATTGCCAAAATTTTAGAAGTTAAAAAACACCCTCAAGCCGACAAACTACAAATAGCCATCGTAGATGCTGGAGAAAAGGAGCCTTTGAAAATAGTCTGCGGAGCTCCTAATATTGCCGTTGGTCAATTAGTGCCTCTAGCTAAAATTGGGGCCATCTTACCAAATGGATTAGAAATAAAAAAAGCTGAAATTAGAGGAGAGGACTCTAGCGGAATGCTTTGTGCCGAAGATGAATTAGGATTAGGAAATGACCATGGAGGGATAATGATCCTTGATGAAAAAGCTAAAATTGGGCAAGAATTAAATGAATATTTATCATTAGATGAAATTATTTTAGAAATAGACAACAAGTCTATCTCTAATAGACCAGATCTTTGGGGCCACTATGGAATTGCCAGAGAATTAAGTGTTATTTTAGAAAAAAAATTAAAACCCTACGAAACTAAAGAAATTAAAATCAAAAATAATAAAAAAACCAAAGAGGAAAAAAATATCGGAGTTGAAATTAAGACTAAAAATCTTTGCAAAAAATATTTAGCTCTTAAAATTGAAAATATAAAAATAGAAGAAAGCCCGGCCTGGTTAAAAAATAAAATAACAGCCCTGGGGCTAAAATCAATAAATAATATTGTTGATGCTACTAATTATATAATGTTTGAAATTGGACAACCCCTTCATGCTTTTGATGCTGAAGGAATAAAAAAAATTATAGTTAGAAAGGCTGAAAAAAATGAAACGATTATAGCGCTAGATGATAAAGAAAAAAAATTAAACGAAAATGATTTAGTCATTGCCACTGAATCTATGGCCATTGCTATCGCTGGAGTTATTGGAGGAAAAGAAAAAGAAATTAATAATACCACCACCTCTATCATCATTGAATCAGCCAATTTTGATGCCGTCTCCATTAGAAAGACCGCCCAAAGGATAAACACTCGAACTGATGCCGCCATGAGATTTGAAAAAGGCTTAGATCCAAATTTATGTCAGCTAGCCTTAAATAAGATGGTAGAAATAATTAAAAAAATTCAACCCAAGGCTGTTTTAAAGCATGAAGTAATCGAAGAAGGAGATTTTAAAAATGAGAAGATAACAATTAACCTTGATTTAAAGTGGGCCAATAAAATAATTGGACAAGAAATTGAAATAAAAAAAATAAAAAATATTTTAGAAAGCCTAGGTTTGGAAATTAAAAGTGAGGAGGGCGAGAAATCTTGGAATATTAAAATTCCTTCTTGGCGACAAAAAGACCTTCAAATAAAAGAGGACTTAATTGAAGAAATTATCAGAATCTATGGCTATAATAATATAAAAGCCATAGTTCCAAATGATGAATTAACACCACCAGAAAAAGATCCTCAATTACAATTGATAAACAAAGCAAAAAAAATCTTGTCCAATAATTATAAAATCACCGAATCTTATAATTATTCTTTTGTTAATGAGGATCAATTATTAAAACTAAATTTTGATCCCAAGACTTATGTAAAACTATTAAATCCCCTATCTTCTCAGCATACCATGCTAAGACAAACCTTAATCACTAACTTAATTTCAAATATTAAAACTAATCAATCTAGAGGCGATTTAATTTCTATGTTTGAGGTAGGAAATATTTTTTTAAATATTGCTGGAGGTCCACACAAAGATAAAAAACATAATGAAAACTTACCTTATCAAGAAAAAAAACTAGCCTTAATTATTAGTGACTCCAAAAACAACTCCTTTAATCATCTAAAAAATATTATTTTTAATTTTTTACTAGAATTATCAGACACCCTAGAGATAGAGTTTTCTCCTACTGAATCAATTATTAGTTGGTCAGATAAAAATGAAAAATGCTTAATCATGGCCAATGGTAAAGAAATTGGTTTTATAGCTAAAATAGACAATGGAATTTTAAATAAAAATGGAATAAAGAAAGAAACCTCCGCTAGCGAAATAAGCTTAAAATCCCTACTAACGGTTATTTCCAAGGGGAAACAAAAGCAATATCAAACTATTGCCAAATTTCCAGCTGTAAATCGAGATTTAGCCTTTGTAATTGATCAAAAAATATTCTATAATGATATTAGCAAGGAAATTAAGAACTTTAATTTGCTAATTAAAGATTTAGAGCTATTTGACGTCTACTCTGGAGAAAATTTAGAGAGCAACAAAAAAAGTCTAGCCTTTCATATTGTCTATCAATCAGATGAAAAAACTTTAACTAGCGAAGAAATAGATGAGATTCAAACTAAATTGATTAAACACCTAGAGGAAAAGTTCTCTGCTCAAATAAGAAATTTTTAAATTATAATTAACATAAAACTATGTTTACAACAAGTGGGGATATTCTTAATTTATCAATCGCTATTGCTGTTATTGCAGTAGCCACCTTTCTTTGCTGGACTCTTTATTACTTAATTTCTAATCTACGTCGTATTAACAAAATAAGTCGTCAAGTAGAAAATATTGTTAATAAAACCAATGGACTGGTTGATTTAATTAAAAGTAAAGTCAAACAAAGTGGATCATATATTTTTCTTTTTGGAAAATTAATCGATCGAGCTATGGATTATTTTAATAATAAAAAATCTAATCGAGAGGAAAAAGAAGAAAAAAACTCTACTAAAAAGAGAAAATAATTAGGAATAATATAAGAAATGAAAAAAATAATTTTAACCGGAGATCGACCAACCGGACAACTACATATTGGACATCTTTTTGGCTCTCTATTAAACAGGGTTAAGTTACAAAATGACTATGAAACCTATATCATGATAGCGGATGTTCAGGCCTTAACTGATAATTTTGAAAATCCTGATAAAGTCAGAAAAAATGTTATAGAGGTTGCCATGGATAATTTGGCTGTTGGTATAGACCCGAAGATATCTACTATTTTTATACAATCTTTAATACCAGAGATTGCTGAACTAACCGTTTTCTATTCTAATTTAGTTACTATTTCTCGCCTACAAAGAAACCCCACTGTTAAAGAAGAAATAAAACAGAAAAAGGAATTATTTAAAGATAGCGTTACTTATGGATTTTTAGGTTATCCTGTCAGTCAATCAGCTGATATCACCGCTTTTGAAGCTGACTTGGTGCCAGTAGGAGAAGATCAATTACCAATGATTGAACAAACTAGGGATATTGTTAAAAAATTTAATAATATTTACGGAGAAACACTGAAAGTTCCAGAAGCTTTAATTGGAAACCACAGTAGAATAAAGGGATTGGACGGAAATTCTAAAATGGGTAAGAGCTTGAATAATGCTATTTATTTAGCTGATTCCCCTGAAATTATTGAACAAAAAGTCAAAAAAGCCCTAACTGATCCTAATAAAATAAAATTAAATGATAAGGGAAACCCTGATGTTTGCAGTGTCTTCTATTATCATCAGATTTTTAAATCCTTAAATTTAGATAATATTAAAAGCGAATGTCAAAAAGGAGAAAGGGGCTGTGTTCAATGTAAAAAAGAACTAACAGAAAATATTATTAATTTTCTAAAACCAATTCAAGAAAAAAGAAAATATTATGAAGAGAGGCCAGAATTAGTAGAGAAAATATTACAAGATGGTACAAAAAAAGCTAGAATTAAAGCCCAGGAAACCATGGAGAAAGTGAAGAAAGCCATGAAATTAAATTACTTTAACTAAATTACAGAAAACAAAAACGACTTATTTTTCAAAGTCGTTTTTTATTTTATCACTTTAACATTATTTATTGCCAAACCATTTATTGTATAATAAGTCGTATTCTCCAGATTCAAAAAGACCTAAAAGCTCCTTATTAAAAACCCCTCGAAGATCACTATCATGAGAAAAAGCAAACCCATAGGTTTGTTTGTTAAAAACATCCCCAACAATAACATAATTATCGTTTTGTTGATTATTAACAAAATTCTTAATAACAGGTTCATCAAAAACCACCGCTTCAACTTTTCTATTTTTTAGTTTTTTAAAAGCATCTTCTATTATTTCCTCTGAGACAACTTTAGCGCCTAATTTATTTAATTCATCCACCGAAGTTGTGTTGCCCTTAGTTCCAACTCTTTTATTTTTTAAATCTCTAGGACTATTAATAGCATATTTTATTTTACTAAGAGTTATAAAAGAAGTTATTCTAGCGATAAAGACAGCAAAAATAGTCATTCCAAAGAAAACAACGAAGAACCCAATGAATTTACCTAAGGAAGAATCTGGATAGGTTCCGTTGACACTACCCATTAAAGTAACTGTCCACCATAAAGAATCTACTATACCAGCCCAATAACTAGTATCAATATCTATGGTTGGTAGGTTTTTTTCAAAATACCAAAAAACATTACTGATTAAAAATATAAAACTAAAAAATATTAGCAAAAATTTTAAAACTTTTTTAAAATTATTTAAAAACAAGCTTTTTAAAGTTCCTAAAAAACTAACCTTACTGCCCTCATTAATCAGTATTGCTAGACCCGATCTAAGAGTAAAATAAGAAAAACCAACCAACTCTTCTCTTTTTTTGGTTCTAGTTATTCCCGAAAAAGCAACGTCAATTTTTTTATTTTTAACAGCCGAAAGAAGTTTTTTAAAATCAAATTCCTTGTAGATAAATTTCAAATTTAATTTATTGGCGATTATTTCCCAAAGCTCTACTTCAAATCCGCTATATTTATTATTAGAAGAAATTACTAACGGCTCAAAAGAAGAGACTCCTACAATTAATTCTTTTTTCATATGATTATAAAATTAAACTTTCTAAAAATTACCCTTCGCACTCTTTATTAGAACATTTTGGTCCATTTTTATCCTCAATCATCAAGGCTCCACATTTCTTACATTTCTCTCCTGTTGGTTTTCCGAAATAAGCATTTTTACAATTTGGATAAGCACTACAAGCATAAAAAACACCTCGACGACTAAATTTTTTAACTATTTTCCCCTTTCCGCAGGCAGGACAATCAACCTCAATATCCTTTTGTCCATCTTTATTAATATTTTTTAAATTTTTACATTTTGGATAAGCACTACATCCCAGAAAATAACCAAATTTTCCAAAACGAACGGTCATATCTGCTCCACATTTATCACATTTTTCTCCCTTATATTGTTCTTTAAGTTTTATTAAGTCCTCGCTCTCTTCTTTGGGGGCTGAGCCTTCTTTATTTAATGGTTTGATATTACGACACTCAGGAAAACCGCTACAGGCCAAAAATTTACCATAACGCCCAGTTTTAATAATCATTTTGGCTCCACACTTATCGCAGACTTCATCGGTCTCCTCTTCAGGGGCAAAACTTTTTTTATCTAGCTCCATATATTTTTTTTCTAAATTTTTATAAAACTCATCCCAAAAATTTTTAATAACCGGTTGCCATTTTTTTTCTCCAACCGAAATTTTATCCAAATCATTTTCCATTTCAGCTGTAAATTCATAACCAACAATTTGTGGAAAATGCTCCACCAATAAATCGTTAACCACTAAAGCAATATCAGTTGGAAAAAGCCTTTTTTTGTCATCTCTATTAACATAATTTCTATCAATTATGGTAGCAATAGTTGGGGCATAAGTAGAAGGTCTGCCAATCCCATGCTTTTCTAATTCTTTTACTAAGGTCGCATCAGAGTATCGAGCTGGAGCTTGCGTAAAATGCTGATTTTTTTCTAATTTTTCTAATTTTAATAATTCATCTTTATTTAACAAAGGTAATTCGTTCTCACTAACTTTCTCTGGATAAATTTCCAAATAACCCTTAAACTTAATGGCCTGTCCGTTAGCCCTAAATAAATACTGGTTATTGTCTCCAGTCAGAATATCAACGGTTACAGTGTCAAGAATTGCTGGCACCATTTGAGAAGCTAGAGCTCTCTGCCAAATGAGTTGATAAAGTTTAAATTGGTTTTTGTCTAATTTTGCAGAAATATCTTCAGCTAAAACTGAAGCTGAAGTCGGACGAACAGCTTCATGAGCTTCTTGAGCGTTCTTATTTTTACTCTTAAAAACCCGTCCACCAGAGACTAAATATTTATCACCTAATTTATTCTTAAGGTATTCTCCAGCCTCATTTCTAAACTTCTCAGCTAAATTAATAGAGTCAGTTCTCATGTAGGTAATATAACCCATTTCATACAATTTTTGAGCTACCATCATGGTTTGCTTGGCACTAAAACCCAATCTTCTATTAGCGGTCTGTTGTAGAGTTGAGGTAGTAAAAGGCGCTAGAGGGTTTTTAAAGCTTTCTTTAGCCTCAATACTTGAGACAATAAATGATCCATTTTTAATATCATCCAGGGCCTTGCTGGCCTGTTCCTCATTTTTAAAATAAAATTTATCTAAAGTTTTATTGTCTATTTTGTGTAATCTGGCTAAGAAACCAATATCCTCCTTCATTAATAAGGCATTAATATCCCAATATTCTTGCGGAATAAAAGCCTTCACTTCTCTCTCTTTTTCAACAATTAATCGAACGGCCACACTTTGCACTCTACCAGCTGATAAGCCCTTGGCCACTTTTTTCCAAAGAAAAGGTGATAATTTATACCCCACCAAACGGTCTAGAATACGTCGAGCTTGTTGAGCGTCAACCATTTTTTGATCTATTTTTCTAGGATTTTCAAGAGCAGACAAGATGGCCTCCTTAGTAATTTCGTGAAAAGCAATTCTCTTGTAATTATCCTCTTTTAAAGACAGGGATTCAAATAAATGCCAAGCAATAGCCTCCCCTTCGCGGTCTTCGTCAGAGGCTAAAATAATAGTATCAGCTTCTTTGGCCAATTTTTTTAACTCGGTTACTCTTTTTTTAGCTTTAGTCGGAATAACATATTTAGGTTCAAAATTATTTTCTAAATCAACCCCCAAATCACTTTTGGGTAAATCACGGATATGCCCAAAAGAAGATTCTACTTTATATTCTTTTCCTAAAAATTTTGAGATTGTTTTAGCCTTAGTAGGAGACTCCACTATTATTAAATTCATAAATATTCCTTATTTTTATAAAACAATTATAATATTAAAACAAAAAAAATACAAATAGGCCAAAAAATCAAGCTAAAATATAATTTTTCCCTCCCAAATCCTTAATAACTCCCCCAATCTCCCAAACCATCAAAATTGCACTTATTTCGCTAATATTAGCCCCAGTTAGCTCAATTACTCTATCAACATGACAAGCCCCTTTTTTCAATATTTTTAAAATATCTAATTCTAATTTATTCTGACTATTGTCAAATTTTTTGGTAAAATCATTTTCTTTTTCTTTTTGATTAATATTGTTTTGGCCTAATAAAAAAAACTGACAAATATCATCAAGATTATTAATTAAATAGGCTCCGTTTTTTATTAAGTTATTAGCTCCAATAAAGTTATAATTATAGACATCTCCAGGAAAAACTAAGACGTTTCTGCCTTCTTCTAGGGCTTGATTAGCCGTAATTAAAGATCCGGACTTTTCTCCTGCCTCAACCACTAAGGTGGACATTGATAAACCAGCTATAATTCGATTTCTTTGAGGAAAATTGAAAGATACCGGTTTTGTCCTTGGACAAAACTCTGATAAAACTAGCCCATTATTGGCTATAATATCATAAAACAATTTCTTGTTTTGAAAAGGATATATCGATTCATCGTCTATTCCGGACCCCAAAACAGCCACAGTCTGACCACCACTCTCTATGGACCTAGTGTGAGCCAAAGAATCTATTCCTAGAGCTAACCCGCTAATTATATTAATAGATTTCTCAACTAATTTAGGAATAAAATTATTAATAATTCTCTCTCCATAATAGGAATAATTTCTTGCCCCAACCACTGAAAGAGACATTTTCCAATCGATATTTAAATTACCTCGATAATATAGTAAGGGTGAAGGGCTAAATATATTTTTTAAAAATATTGGATAATTAGGGTCTTCATAAAAACAAACAGAAATATTTTCTTTATTAATAAATTCTAGCTTCTCACATAAATTAAAGGCTTTCCTCTTTAAAAGTAATTGCTCAATAGTTTTTTCCCTTAATCCAGCCAACCTTAAATCAGAGGAATGGGCATAAAAGGCCTCCTTAAAATTACCAAAATATTTAAGCAATAGATTATATTGATTAAAATTAAAGCTAATTAAATGATTAAAGGCTATCTGCCAAAGTTTGTTTTCGTCCATTAAAAAACTTTAACAGAAATATTTTAAAATTAAGTTAAATTAAGTTTAAAGGGAAAATAAAAAAGCCTTTAGACTTTTTAAGAACTTATTGTTCTAAAATCTAAAGGCAAAAGATAAAAGTTTTTATAAACATAAAGGGTAATGTAACCCTAATTGCTGCAATTGGAACAATTTTTGTCAATGATTACTTTTGGCTAATAAAATAAGGGGTCTTATCCCCTTATTTTAAATATTTTACTAGTAAGCTATAGTTTAACACTACCAAAGATATTTTCTAATTTGCCTAATTCATCTCCCGAAAATCTTTGTAAAACAAATTTGTCCCCTGGGATATTGGCCTTAAACTCATTTTTAATACCAAAACGAATTCTAGTAAAGTTCTTAGTCTTGAGGTGCCTAATTATTGATTCTACCCCATTATGGCCAGCACTAGAAGCATTAACTGAATTTTTATATCTACCAAAATCAATATCCAAATCATCATGTATGACTATTAAGGTCTGACTCAAGTCAATATTTTCTTTGGTAAATAACCCTAATTTTTTTGGCAAAAGCTTATAATAATCTAGATAAGCTCTTACTGATAGTCCAGAATTATTCATAAAAGTTTGTGGCTTAATCAAAATTAATTCTCCTTTTTCCAAAATATGGGCATTAAATTTTTTATCAAATTTCCAATCAGCTTTTTCACCGGCCAGATAATCTAAAAACATAAAACCAATATTATGTCTGGTCTTTTGATAATTATCACCAGGATTTCCCAATCCAACAATTATTTTCATAAATAAAAAATTAATTTAATCAAATAAGAACGCTTACGCGTTCTTATTTTTTCTATTTATATATTTCTCTTTTTTTCTTGCCTTTGTATCCGGTTCCAGCAGGAATCAAACATCCAATAATTACATTTTCCTTTAATCCTTCGAGATAATCTATTTTACCGCTTAAAGCAGCCTCAATCAATACTCTAGGAGTTTCTTGAAAAGATGCAGCTGATAAGAAACTATCAGTAGTTAAAGATGTTTTAGTTACTCCTAATAATAATCTTTCTGATTTAGCCTTATCTTTAGTATCTTTATTAGCTTGACCCAAAACTTCTTCTTCTACTGTTTCTCCGGGAAGCAAGTCAGTAGCTCCAGTTCCTTTAATCAAATGTCGAGAGAACATTTGACGGGCAATAATTTCAATATGCTTATCGTTCAATGGTTGACCTTGTGAAGAATATACATATTGAATTTCTCTGATAATATATTTTTGAGTTTCTAGCTTTCCTCTCAATCGATATAATTCCTTTAAATCAAAACTGCCTTCAGTCAATCTATCTCCAGGCTTAACAGTCTCACCATCTTTAACCCATAACATTAAACCTTTTTGAATAGTAAATTCTTGAATTTTATCAACTTCGGAAATTACCTCAATAAATTTATCAGAAACCTTAACAACACCAGAATCTTTAGACTTGATTGTTTTATCTAAGATAGAATAAAGCTCAGCTCCTTTATTAATTTTATCACCATCTTTAACCTTAACATTAGGCTCTAATTCTTTTTTAGTCTTTTTGTCTCCTAAAAGCTTTATTTCATTAGCTAATTCTCTGAAATAATATTTTTCACCAGCCTTTCCTTTATAGATAATCTTTAATATTTTTTCTTGAGGATTATTAACAGAAATTTCTTTTCCATCTTTATCTCTAATAATTTTTTGACCTAACTCAATTTTAATTTTTCCATCTACTTCCGACATTAAGGCTTTTTTCTTAGGACTTCTATTTTCAAAAATCTCCTCAACTCTAGGTAAACCTTGAGTGATATCTTCAGCACTAGCCACACCTCCAGTATGAAAGGTTCTCATGGTCAACTGAGTACCGGGTTCTCCAATAGATTGAGCAGCAATAATACCAACAGTAGTGCCAAGTTTAACCTCTTTGTTGTAGGCCAAATCAACTCCGTAACATTTAGCACAAATACCTTTGTGAAGCTTACAGCTCAAAACTGATCTAATGGTTGCTGACTCAATGTCTTTATTTTTTATTTCTTCAATGAATTCCTCTGATAATAATTTACCAGCTTCTAACAAAACCTTGCCTTTTTTATCTACTAAGTCTTTAGCCAAATAACGACCAGATATTTTTCTGAAGAAGTCATCATTTTCTTTTTCTACTTCAACTCTATTAATTACTAATCCCTCTTTATCACGACAATCATCCTCAGAAACAATAACATCTTGAGCTACATCAACTAATCTTCTAGTTAAATATCCAGCATTAGCAGTTCTAAGAGCGGTATCAGACAAACCTTTTCTAGTAGCATGAGTAGCAATAAAGTATTCCAAAACAGAAAATCCTTTTTTCAAGTTTCCTTTGATAGGAAGTTCAATAATTGCACCAGAAGGTGAGGTCACCAAACCTTTCATACCGATAATCTGAACTGACTGAGCCCATGATCCTCTGGCACCAGAATCAATCATAGAATAAAGTGGCAAAGAAGATTTTAAGCTGTCCTTACAAATGTCGGCAATTTTTTCCTTAGTAGTAGTCCATGTTTCAATAACCTTGCTATATCTTTCACTCTCGGTTAATAATCCTTCTTCGAATTGTTCTTTAATTTGATCAACTTGATCGTTAGCGCTTTCAATTAAATGATCTTTTTCTGGTAATTCTGTTAAGTCTCCAAATCCCCAAGAAAGACCACTCTTAGTAATATATTCAAAACTTAAATTCTTTAGATTATCAACAAATTTAACAGTCTCCTCTTCTCCGTAAATATTTAAACAACCTTTAATTAAATTTATAATCTTTCCTTTTCCTAAAACTTCATTAACATATCTTAATTTATCGGGAAGAATTTTATTAAAAATTATTCTACCGATTGTAGTTTTGATAAGCTCCTTGTCAATTCTTACTCTAATAACTTCATGTAAACCAATTGCTTTATAGTCATAAGCCGATAAAGCCTCTTGTTCATTGAAAAAATGTTTTAGTTCTTCATCTTTTTTATCTCCTTCATCTTGTAGGGTTATATAATAAGCACCCCAAACGATATCTTGGTTAGGAGTAACAATCGGTTCTCCAGTAGCTGGTTTCAATAAATTATGAGATGAAAGCATAATATCACGAGCTTCAGCCACGGCCTCCTTAGTAAGCGGAACATGAACAGCCATTTGATCTCCATCGAAGTCAGCGTTAAAGGCAGTACAAACCAAAGGATGAATCTGCAAGGCTTTTCCCTCAATTAAAACTGGTTTAAAAGCTTGAATACCTAATCGATGCAAAGTTGGAGCACGATTTAAAAGTACATAAGCTTCATTAATAATTTTTTGTAGAATATCCCAAACATCATCATGTCCAGCCTCAATATATCTAGAAGCACTTCTAACATTATGAACAATTTCTTTTTTAATAAGCTCAGCAATAATAAAAGGTTTGAATAACTCTAAGGCCATTATTTTTGGCAAACCACATTGATCTAAATTTAATTTTGGATTTACCACGATAACACTACGACCAGAATAATCAACTCTTTTTCCTAATAAGTTTTGTCTAAATCTTCCTTGTTTCCCCTTTAAAGAGTCAGCCAAAGATTTTAATTGTCTTTTTTGTCCAGTAGAGGCGGTCACCATTTTACTGTTTCTAGCAGAATTATCAATTAAAGAATCAACAGCCTCCTGCAACATTCTTTTTTCATTACGACAAATAACTTCTGGGGCATTTAAATCAAACAATTGTTTTAAACGATTATTTCGATTAATAACTCGACGATATAAATCATTTAAATCAGAAGAAGCAAAACGTCCACCATCAAGCGCTACCATGGGTCGCAAATCAGGCGGAATTACTGGAATCACATCCAAAATCATCCACTCAGGACGAATATTATTTTTATACAAGTTCTTTAATAATTTTAATCTTTTGATAATTTTATCTTTTTTGGTCTCAATAACTGTTTCTAATTTTTCTTCTAATTTTTTAATGGTTTTTTCTAAATTAATCCTTCTTAAAAGAGTCTGAATAGCAGTTGCTCCGATTCCAGCCTCAAATAAATGACCAAATTTTAAACTTAAATTTTGATATTCTTGCTCTGATAAAATTAATAATGGTTTTAAATCTTTTAACTCTTTTTTAACTATATCAAAATCTGAATCTAATTTAGAAACCTTTTCTTCTTTTTCTTTATTAATAGAATCAATCTTGTCATTCTTTAATTTAGTAATTTCTTTTTTGTCTGTCTTCTCGTCCAGCTCTAAAGCCTTGATTGGGTCTTCTTTAATTTGATTTATTTTTCTATCAGTGTCGGCTTCAATATTTTTTTTCTTGCTCTTGTATTCTTTTTTAACAATCTCTAAAGTTTCGTCCTTTAATTTTTCATCAACATCAGTAACTATAAAATTAGCGAAATAAACAACCTTTTCCAAAGACTGAGTACTCAAGTTTAAAATCAAGCCAATTTTAGAAGACAGACCTTTTAGAAACCAGATATGGGAACAAGGAACTTGTAGCTTAATATGACCCATTCTTTCTCTGCGAACTACACTCCTGGTCACTTCAACTCCACACTTATCACAAACAACCCCCTTGTATCTTATTTTTTTATATTTACCACAAGAACACTCCCAATCCTTAGCTGGACCAAAAATCTTTTCACAAAATAAACCGTCTTTTTCTGGTTTTTGGGTCCTATAGTTGATGGTTTCCGGCCGAACCACTTCCCCCTTAGACCAAGACAAAATATCATTAGGCGAAGCTAGGGTTAGCTTAATAGCGTCAAAGTCGCTTGTTTTTATAGGATTTAACATATTATTTTAATTATTTTTATAATAAATTATTTTTACTTTATTCCTTAGCTTCTTTAACCTCAAAAGTTCCTTCTTCATAAATATGCTTATCAGCATGATTAATTATTTCCATAGCATTAGTAGGAATATCGTCTTCGGCCTCTTCTTCGTTTAGTTCTCCACTGCCACCCAATAATTCGACGTTAAGACCCAATCCTTTTAACTCTCTAATTAAAACATTGAAAGACTCTGGAACATTTAACTTTTGGATTTCTTCTCCTTTAATAATTGATTCATAGGCCTTACTTCTTCCAGGAACATCATCGGATTTAATGGTTAAAATTTCTTGTAGAGTATGGGCGGCTCCGTAACCTTCTAAGGCCCAAACTTCCATTTCTCCAAATCTTTGTCCACCAAATTGAGCTTTTCCTCCCAACGGTTGTTGAGTAATTAAAGAGTAAGGACCAATTGATCTTTGGTGAATTTTATCTTCAACCATATGATTCAATTTCAAAACATATTTATATCCAACAGTAACTCTGTTATCGTATTTCTCTCCAGTCTTTCCATTGTATAGAGATACTTTTCCGTCTTCAGGATACCCAGCCTTTTTTAACTCTTCTCTAATTTGATCTTCAGTTATTCCATTCAATGCTGGAGTGGCCACTTTATAACCTAATTTTTGAGCAGCTAATCCCATATGGGTTTCAAGTAATTGTCCAAAATTCATACGAGAAATAATACCCAAAGGTGATAAGATAACATCTATTGGAGTTCCGTCTTCCATGTAAGGCATATCTTCTATTGGAACAATTTTAGAAATAACACCCTTGTTTCCATGACGACCAGACATTTTATCTCCAACTTGAACTTTTCTTAAATTAGCAATAGATACTTGAACCGATTTCAAAACACCAGCATCTAATTTATCTCCATCTTCTCGAGAAAATACTTTTATATCAATAACCTTACCATGTTCTCCATGCTCTAAATACAAAGAAGAATCTCTAACGTCTTTGGCTTTATCACCAAAAATAGCTCGAAGTAATCTTTCTTCGGCGCTTAATTTAGTTTCTCCCTTAGGGGTAATTTTTCCAACTAAAATGTCTCCGCTAGAAACCTCGGCACCAACCCTAATAATTCCATCCTCATCTAAATTTTTTAATTTTTCTTCTGAGATATTAGGAATATCATTAGTGATAACCTCGGAACCTAATTTAGTATCACGAACATCGATAGTATAATTTTCTATTTGAATTGAAGAATAGACATCTTCTTTAACTAATCTTTCAGAAATAATAACAGCATCTTCGTAATTATAACCCTCCCAGGTCATAAAGGCTACTAAAACATTTTTTCCTAGAGCCAACTCTCCATTAGAAATCGCTGGGCCATCTGTTAAAACCTGTCCCTTCTTTACTTTATCACCGGGAACAACAATTGGTTTTTGATTGATACAAGTTAAAAAGTTAGATCTTAAAAATTTTGTTAAACTATATTTTTTAATTTTGCCTTTAGCATAGGAAATTTCTATTCCTAAAGCATCGGCTTTAATAATTTCTCCGTCTTCCTCGGCCACGATAACATGTCCAGAATCTCTAGCCGCAATAGCTTCAACTCCGGTTCCAACAATTGGAGCCTCAGTTTTAACCAAAGGAAGAGCCTGACGTTGCATGTTTGTTCCCATCAAAGATCTCTGCCCATCATTATGTTCCATAAAAGGAATAAGAGAAGTGGCAATAGAAACAATTTGATTAGGAGCAACACCGATAAAATCAATTTCGCTAGATTTAACTGTCTCCGGTTTTCCACCTCTTCTGGCTGGATATTTTTCTACTAAAAATCCGCCATTATTATCTAGTGGAATAGTGGCATCAGCAATAACATATTTTTCTTCTTCAAAGGCATCAAGATAAACAATCTCGTCAGTAACCTTAGATTTATTTTTGTCTTTTAAAACCTTTCTATATGGAGCTTCTAAAAATCCGTAATTATTCAATCTAGCATAACTAGCCAAATGACCAACTAAACCAATATTTGGTCCCTCAGGAGTAGCAATTGGACAAATACGACCATAGTGAGTAGTGTGCACATCACGAACATCAAAGCCAGCTCTCTCTCTAGTTAAACCACCAGGACCCATAGCTGATAATCTTCGTTTATGCTCTAGTTCAGCCAACGGATTAGTTTGATCCATAAATTGAGAAAGCTGAGAGGACATAAAGAACTCTCTAATAATAGCAATAATCGGACGAGCATTAACTAGTTTGTTAGGAGTAATAGCGTTAATATCAGCAATACTCATTTTATCCTTAATGATTCTTTCCATTCTAGCCAAACCAACTCTTAAACGATTTTGCACTAAACCGCCAATAGCCCTAATACGACGATTTCCTAAATGATCAATATCATCTTCTGGTTCTTTGGTTATATTCAATCTAATAACTTCTTTTACAATATTTAACAAATCTTCTTTCCTTAAGATTCTATTTTCTTTATTAATTAATAAATCTTCATTAAAACGACGATTTAATTTGTATCTTCCTACTCTACCAAAATCATAACGATCAAAACGGAAAAACATATTTTCAATCATTTGTTTTACGTTTTTATCATCGGCCATATCACCCGGTCTAATACGACGGTAAACCTCTTGCAAACCTTCCATTTGATTTTTGGATAAATCTTTTTTAATGGTGGCATCAATAAAAGTTAGTTCATCATCATTTTTGCAAAGATCTACATCCTTAAAAAGAGATTGTAATTCTTCGTCTGTTTCATAACCAAAAGCACGCAACAATGAAGTTACGGCCACTTTTCTTTTTCGATCTATTCTTACCCAAATAACTTTATTAACATCTGTCTCTATTTCTAACCAAGCACCACGATTAGGAATAATTTTAGCACCATAATATTTTTTTCCGCGAATATATTCGGAAGTAAACATTACTCCAGCACTTCTAATTAATTGAGAGACTACTACTCTTTCAATTCCGTTAATAATAAAAGTTCCGTTCTGAGTCATTAAAGGAAAATCTCCTAAATATACTTCTTGAGAAATTTCTTGCGAAGTTTTTTTATTTTTTAAAATAACTTTTATTCTTAGAGGAGCTTCGTAGGTAATGTTTTTTTCACGACTTTCAATTTCGTCAAATTTTGGTTTGTCTAAATAATATTCACCAAAATACAATTCTAATTCTCTATTATTAAAATCAACAATCGGAGAAATTTCATCAAACAATTCAGCCAAGCCTTCATCCAAAAACCATTTATAAGAATCTTTTTGTAATTCAATTAAATCTGGAACTGGAATGATTGGTTTAACATCAGTGAAATACTTACGCTCATTATTTTTAATATAATTTTTAGAATCATTAGACATAAGTTTAGGAAACAAGGCTTAACTTGTTTATATGAATTAATTTATTAATAAAAATCAAAAGAAAAAATACCAAAAAACCCCAGCAACAAAAAAATGCCAAAACCATACCAGGCTTGGACGTTAAGCTGTTTAAAAGTTTATTTAATATAAATAGTCACTTTTATATTAAGATTAAGTTTTTATGTTTAAATAATATAATAATAAACAAAAATTGTCAATCCACATCTTTTCCATACTTTATCCACAGTTTAGCGAGTCTCTATATAGTTAAAAACGGGACCCACCGATAAGGATTTTTGATTATTGTCACCAGAGACAATTATCATTAATTTAGGCTTACTAATATCATAATTGATATATCTATTATTGGCCCCTATAACCCTAAAAACCTTGTTTTCAGGCTGTTCTAGTCTATATTCAAGGCTCAATAATGATATAAAATTTAACTCCTCCCTGCTTAAAGCCTCAGAGTTTAATTCTTTCACCATAATGTCCTTAATTTTAATTAAATTACCTCGCAAATCTTCTAAATTAATAGAAACCGCTCTAAGCTCTTCAGTTACTTTTAATAATTGAAACATCTGCAAAACCATTTCGATATTTGATATTTGCTCGTTGATAAGATTTAAATTTGGTTCTATATAATTATAAGAAACAAAACCACTACTATTTTCATAAGAAATCTGAGATTGATATTTTTGAAAAACTTTTAATTTATCAATTGGTAATTGTAAATTTATCCAAGAGCCCACTGAAGTATGTAGCTCCTTTCTTTGCCAAGCTAAATTTTTAGCAAAAATTGGCATATTATTTTTATCGTTAGTTAAATATTCTTTAATGACATTTAAGGTTTTCCAATAATTATTATAATGCCAAATATTAGGAAACTCAGTTAATTGGTTTTTTAATTTAGACAAGCTGGTTTGATAATTATTATAATTAGAATTCTCTAAATAATAATCATTACCAGTCAAACTCCCCTCGTTTATTAGAGCAATAATATCAAGAGAAAAACCATTACAACGGACATTTTTAGGCCCTCTATTAATATTACAAGAAGTGATATTGCTTTTTGCCACAGAGCTTCCTTGATAGGTAGAAACGTAAGGATAGGATAGCTCTTCAAAAATATAGTCATTAGGCCAATAAAAATCAGTTAACATTTTTACACCTAATTTATTCCTTTGACTCAAATCGTTCTTATCAAAGCCGCCTTCAATATTTAAAAATTCGTATTCTAATATTTTATCTCTAAACTTATATAGATTATCAATAGAGTCGGTATTATTGTCAGCAAAAATTTCGGAAATTTTATACTCCTCCCCAAATAAATTTACTAAAGCATCTCGATAATGAACATAAGTTAAATCTCCTCTTAAGCCCTTAAAGAAGGCCAATGTTTTATAAATTCTAGCCCATTTATTTTTTAGCTCATAACTATCAAAAATGTCTTGAGCAATAAAAGAAGAAGTAATCATGCTAATTCTCCAATCATCAAAATCGAGCTGACAATCTAGACAATCTTGTCCCTTAGAATATAATGGAAAATTAGATGACAGCCATTTAGTTGTTAAATAAAAATTATTTAATTTAGCATGAGTCCGATACTCACTAGGAATGATAAAGCTAGTATAATCTCTCTCGTAGAGCAACACTGGAGATTTAACATTTTGTCTGGCGCCCCTAATAAGTTCAACTTCTTTTTCAACATCCACCTTTAAATACTCGGGCAAAGAAAAAGAGTAATTATCCGCCTCAAAAATTGAGAACAAGGCTGTATTGCTAATATCATTATTAGTGTTTATCTGACTAATTGTCGGCTTTAAAAGCTCCAGAGAAGTAGCAAAATAAGCAGCTGAAAGTCTTTGGGCCTCTAAAACGCGATCATTTACATTCCCAATATTAGCTAAATTTTCTTCATACCTAATCTTAGCTCTTTCATATAAAAATCTATTTATCTCCCAAAGATTAGCATAAAAAATATTTTCTTCAATGTCTTTGAAGGCCTTCTTAAAAGTATGTTGATAATAATAAATTAAAAAATCAGAGGTGATCAAAATTGGAATTTGCTTATTATAAAGCTCATTATAAATTTCATAAAAATTGGTTGATTTCAAAGAGCTTTCTAAAACAGCAAAACCATTATTATTTAAAGAATCTAAATAATTGTCTAAATTTATTTTTCTAGAAACATCATAATAATTAGTTACTTCCGTTTTAACATTAATAGGCAAAGAATAATCAGAGATATTTATACTCAAATTATCCTCTTGTTTTTTATAAAAATCTAAAAAAGAAATATATTCAATTAAAGAATTTTCTTCCTCCCCCGTGAAACTAACTCCAATTTTTTCGTCACTAGTCGGCAGTCCGCCAATCAATCGAGATGAATCTATTAATTCCTCCAACTCATTCTTAGGTTCTTCAATTATGTTATTGTCGATAATTGGAGTTGTTTCAACCGGATTAGAATCCTTTTTTCTTAAAATAAAAAACAACGGTAACCCAATTACAAAAATTACTAATATAAAAATAACTATAATTTTTTTTAGATTTTCGTTCATAAAAATTTATTTTATATATTTATTTTTATTAATGAGATGCTCTTCATAAGTTCTACTAAAAATAGTCTCTCCGGTTTCGCTGGCAGTTAGGAAATAATTATAACCAGTGTACTCTGGGTAAATAGCCGCTTCAATGGCTTTAATTCCGGGATTAGCAATCGGTCCGGCTGGCAAACCTCTATTGATATAAGTATTATAAGGAGATTCTATCCGAGTGTCTTCGTAGCTATATTGTGGCTTATTAACTCCTAAAATATAGGCTAGAGTGGCACAAGACTCTAAAGCCTGGCCGTTTTTTATTCTATCCCAAAATATACCAGAAACTATTTTCATATCTTTTTCACTGCGAACTTCTTTTTCTATAACTGAAGCCATGGTTATTATTTCAAAAATAGTTTTTCCCTGAGAAGAAATATCCTCTCTCATTTTTGGAGTTAATTTATTATCAAAATTAGATAACATTTTTAAAACAACTTCTTCGCCACTAACGTCAGTAAAAAACCTATAAGTATCGGGGAAAAGATATCCCTCTAAATTTTTGTTTTTAGGCTTATCTTTTAAAAAAGAAAAATCCTTAGAATAATCTTGCTCAACAAGTTTCAAAAAATCTTCGGTGCCCGACAAATTACTTTTAGAAAGCAAGTTCGAATAATCTTTTAATGTCCGACCCTCAATAAATGTTAATTTCTCTTCTGGCTTTAAATAATTCTTTTTTGTTAATTCTTCGGTAATTTCTTTTATATTCATATCCGTATTTAGATCAAAAGAACCGCTTCTGAAAGAGGCTTGTTGTCCGTTTATTTTAGCATGAGCTTTAAAAAAGAATTTAGATTTTATCAGCCCCTCGTCTTTTAGCTCCTCCGCAATATCAGATAATCCTTGGCCACTTTCAATAATAAATTTTTTATCCAAATTTGATCCAACGGATATTTTTATTTTTCGATTATAAATAATAATAATGCTCAAAAATAGCAGAACTAAAATAATTAAAGTTTGATTTAATTTTTTAATATTATTATTTTGTTTTTTTCTTCTGGGCAGCATCGGCTATTAAGATTGAACTGGATCGGATTTTTCTTCCCAAACCATCAACCATTTTAATTTTTAATTTTTGACAAATTTCATATTCTGGAACATCGTTCAAATTTTTTCTATCTCCACCATTAGCAAAAATATCTGGTTTCACTTTAGCCAAAGATTTACAAACTGTTTTATCTTTATCAATCGACAAGAAAACCTCATCAACGCTTCTCAGAGCTCTAATTATTTTAATTCTGTCTTTTTCTGACATAAAGGGGACACTACCCTTAAGACCAACCTGATAATCATTATTTATGATAACAATCAAATAATCCCCCAATTTTTTGGCTTTTTCAATCATCTCCAAATGGCCAACATGAAGTGGGTTAAAATATCCGCTAACGGCCACTCTAACTCCTTTTTTGATATTTTTATTATTTGGCATATAAAATAAATAAATATTAATTACAAGAAAATTATAACATATTTTCCGAAAAACAAAAAACAAAAACGCCCCTTATGGAGCGCTTTTGCTTTTTATTTAATTAAATAATCAAATTTTACATCATTCCCATGCCAGGCATACCACCACTTAAATTATGTCCCGAAGAACAAGAGCAAGAATCTTTATCGCCAGGCTTATCAGCGATAACTGTCTCTACTGTTAAAAACATAATAGCCGCTGAAGCTGCATTTTCTAAGGCGCTACGAACAACTTTAGTTGGATCAATAATTCCAGCTGAAACCATGTCTTCAAACTTATCGTTAGCGGCATTATAGCCAACACCAGTGTGACCATTTTTATGCTCGTTCATGATATTAAATAAAATTAAAGATCCATCCTTTCCAGCGTTTTGAGCAATTTGTTTGATTGGCTCTAAAATAGCTTCATCAACAATAGCTACACCTGGCTTATCGGTTTTTTTATTATTATTTATTTCTGCAAAAGCATTTCCAGCCAAAGCCAAAGCTAATCCACCACCAGGGACCACACCCTCTTCTTGAGCCGCTCTAGTAGCATTTAAAGCATCTTCAATTCTGTCTTTTTTTTCTTTCATTTCGGTTTCAGTAGCAGCCCCAACTTTTAAAACAGCAACACCTCCAGTTAATTTGGCTAAGCGTTCTTGTAATTTTTCTTTATCAAAATTACTATCACTTAATTCCATTTCTTTATAGATTTGATCAACTCTATTTTTAATATCAGCTTCACTTCCTTTGCCGTCAACAATTGTGGTATTGTCCTTAGAGGCGATAACCTTACGGGCTTGTCCTAAATCTTCTAATTCAGTATTTTCTAATTTTAGACCAACCTCCTCAGAAATAACTTTAGCTCCAGTTAAGACAGCAATATCTTCTAACATCGCCTTGCGACGATCACCAAAACCTGGAGCTTTAATCCCTAGAACATTAAAAGTTCCCCGAAGCTTATTCAAAACAAAAGTAGTTAGAGCCTCTCCCTCAATTTCTTCAGCAATAATTACAATATCTTTTTTACCAGATTGAACTACTTTTTCTAAAAGTGGTAAAATTTCTTGAATAGAAGATATTTTTTTGTCAGTGATTAAAATATATGGATCACTAAATTCAGCCTTCATATTTTCTGAATTAGTAATCATATATGGAGAAACATAACCTTTATCAAATTGCATACCTTCAACTACTTCAACTTCTAAACCGAATGATTGGCCTTCTTCCACGGTTACAACTCCGTTCTGTCCAACCTTGTCCATGGCTTCGGCAATTTTTTCACCAATCTCTTTATCATTAGCTGAGATAGAAGCAACTTGAGCTAACTCTTCCTTGGTGTTAATTGTTTTGCTCATTTCTTTCAAATTCTTAACCATGTCAGCCACTTTTTTTTCAATACCCTCTCTTATCTCAATAGGGGAAACACCAGCTGAAACTAATTTTAAGCCCTCTTTAATCATAGCTTGAGCTAAAACAGTTGCAGTGGTGGTGCCATCTCCAGCCATGTCATTAGCCTTAGAGGCTACTTCTTTAATCATCTCGGCTCCAATATTTTCAATCTTATCCTCTAACTCCACTTCCTTGGCTACACTAACTCCGTCTTTTGTAATAATTGGGGCCCCATAACCTTTTTCAATAACTACATTTCTTCCTTTGGGACCTAAAGTTACTTTGACAGCATTAGCTAATTTATCAACCCCTCTTTTTAAAGCATTACGAGCTTCTTCACTATAAATAATTTGTTTGGCCATATTTTTTTTATTATTAATTATAAATTATTCAATGATTGCTAAAATATCATTTTCACTAATAACTAAGTATTCTTCTCCATCAATTTTAATATCATCGGGAGAATATTTTTTAAAAACTACTTTGTCTCCAATTTTAACCGTCATTTCAGCTCTGTTGCCATTGTCAATTAATTTTCCAGGACCAACGGCAATAACTTCGCCTTGCTCTGGTTTTTCTTTGTCCATGGTATCAGGCAAAACAATCCCCGATTTAGTAATTTCTTCCTTAGAAGAAGCTTTAACAATAACATGATTGTTTAAAGGTTTTAGTTTCATAGACTTGTATGGCTATATTATTAATTATATAAAATAATTTAATAATATAGCTTTAAATATTATTTTTTATATTAGCAATCAAATGGTCTGACTGCTAATAAGTATTTTAGCACAACAAAAAATACTGTCAAGAATTGAGTTGATAAAATAAAAAATCCCTCAGATTTCAAGAACTTATTGTTCTGAAAATCTAAGGGATAAAGGATCAAAGATCCCAAGGGTCAAAATTTCAAAGTGTCTGAGAAACTAAGTGTTAACTCAACTTGGGGACGACAACACGAGACCGAAAGCCAGCATCCCAAACGCTAGCACCGTCGAAATGAAGAACGTTGACATACAGACCATACGAAAACACAAGCACGAAGACGACAAAAAGATTGTCTTCTGTGGCCGGTTTCTCGAAATCTTTTTTTGTAAGAAAAAAGGTCCCATAGCCACCCTGTCTCAAATGACTACGATGTTTTTTACAAAAATCAATAATCTGACTTTGAGTCAAACATAAAGAGTCAAGATCATCTGATAAAGAAGTAAATATCTCCTCGAAATTGGCATCTTTTACCATTTCGTAAATTTTTACTTCTGTTTCAAGTGTAGCTTTGCTTTTTTTGTTTAGACCCAATTTTTCAAAATTGGGATCTATCCAAGATTTAAAAACGTCTTCAGCCTTAGCAATAATTGCCCGACCATCCAGCTTTGATAGAAGTATTTTTTCAGAACCGGAAAGTAAATTTAAAATATCACTTTTCTTTTTTATCACTTTCGGTACTCCATTAGTAGCCTTAATTATCTCTGCTACCTTCTTTGCCAAATCTTTATTTGACCGTAATAGGGCCAAATCTTCCAAAGTTAAACCTTGGTCCTGCAAAACCTTTAAAGTTGCTCCAATTTCGCCAAAAGTGGCGTTCCATAATCCAGAATTGTTTTTCATGACTTTTCCTCCTAATTTTGTGTCTTGTCTTTTACTCTAAGACTTTGACTGATTATTAATAATAAAAAGAACTAGAAATATTATATCATATTTACTAAATATTGTTAATATTGCTATAATTGTAGCATTTTGCTACAATTAATATAAATTTATGCTACAATTAATATTTTAATATGATAAATCTAAATTTTCGACAACAATTAATTTTTGATTTTATAAGAAAAAATCAAAATGCCCAGAATAAAGACATTAAAGAATATCTAGCTAAAAATAAAATTGATATTTCTAGATTTTCAATTGCTAGAGATTTAGATTTTTTGTTAGAAAAAAAAATAATACAAAAAAACGGACAAGGAAGAAATACTTTTTACTCAGAAAACCTTACTAATAATCTTTTAGGTTATTTTAACATAGAAGAATATTTTAAAAAAGAATCGGACGACAGAGAAATAAAATACAAAAATTTTAATTTTAATGTTTTTAAAAATTTAAAAAATTTATTTACATCAGAAGAAATTAATAATTTTAAAAATATAAATAAAAAATATCAAGATCAACTAAAAACCTTATCACCAACCATTATTCAAAAAGAAATAGAAAGGTTAATAATAGAACTTAGTTGGAAATCTTCACAAATTGAAGGAAATACTTATTCGCTAATTGATACTGAAATTTTATTAAAAAATAACCAAGAAGCCTCAGGACATAAAAAGGAAGAGGCTATTATGCTCCTAAATCATAAAAATGCTCTAAACTATGCTTTTTCTAATAAAGAAGAATTTAAAAAACTTAATTTTAAAAATATTGAAAATATTCATAGTTTAATAGTTAATGATTTAGATATAAAGAAAGGATTAAGAAAAAATTTAGTTGGAATTATTGGCACCAACTATCGACCGATAGACAACCAACATCAAATCATTGAGGCTCTAGAAAAAATGATAAATTGTGTAAACGAAAGTGATTTTCCTTTAGAGAAGGCTCTGATTATAAATTTAATGATTGCCTATATTCAACCGTTCGAAGATGGAAATAAAAGAACCTCTCGCATATTATCAAACGCCATTTTAATAACCAATAATTATTGTCCTTTATCTTTTAGGAGTATAGATGAAAAGGAATATAAAAAAGCTATTATACTCTTTTACGAGCAAAATAATGCTTCTTATTTTAAAAAATTATTTTTAGAACAATTTGAATTTGGAGTTAATCATTATTTTCAAAAATAAAAAATCCCTCAGATTTCAAGAACTTGTTGTTCTAAAAATCTAAGGGATAAAGGATCAAAGATCCCAAGGGTCAAAATTTCAAAGTGTCT
>CAZSNN010000003.1:27729-47149 GCA_964608425.1 uncultured Gammaproteobacteria bacterium
GAGAAACTAAGTGTTAACTCAACTTGGGGACGACAACACGAGGCCGAAAGCCAGCACGCCAAACGCGAGCATCGTCGAAATGAAAAACGAGGACATCCAGACCATCCGAAAACACACGCACGCTGACGACAAAAAGATTATCTTCTGTGGCTGGTTTTCCAAAGTCTTTTTTTGTGAGAAAGAAGGTCGCATAAACATCTTGTCTTAAATGACTACGATGTTTTTCGCAAAAGTCAATAATTTGACTTTGAGTCAAACAAAGAGAATCAATATTATCTAATAAAGAAATAAAGATATCTTTGAAGGTGGCGTCTTTTACCATTTCATAAACTTCTACTTCTGTTTCAAGTGTGGTCTTGCTTTTTCTTCTTAAATCCCAATTTTGAAAACCAGGATCAATATAGTGTTTGAAAACATTTTTAGCCTTGAAAATGATTGCTTCACCATCTGATTCAGATAGAGACAATTTTTCAGAAATAGAAAGAGATTTTAAAATATTACCACCCTTTTTTATTTCAACAGCGGAGTCCAACGCCTTTTTGACACAAAGCAAAAAAGCTAAAATAAGAATTGCAAGAATTAAAATAATAGTTAAAGCATTCATTTTTCTTAAATTTATGGTTATTACTTATATAATCTAGTTAGAATTACATAAGTAATAACCATAAAACTATTTCTGTCGTTTTTAAGGTACTTTATTCAAACAATTATATTACATCATAATTGCTAATTTTTGTCAATATAGCAATTTTTTATAATATATACTATTATATTTTTATAATAAAATTGGTCCGATGGTGAAGCGGTTTAACACTGCAGTTTGCAAAACTGCCACTCGTGGGTTCGAATCCCACTCGGACCTCAAAAAAAATAAGAAGCTAATATTATTTAGCTTCTTGTTTTTTACAAGTAAACTTAGCGCCAACCTTAATTTTTATATAAAACTCCGGTGCTTTGATCTTCATTCCTAGGGCATCAGCTATTTTAACCAAAAAACTTAAGCTAGGTAAATCTAGGCCTCTTTCTAGTCTTGATATACTGGATTGCTTGGTTGAGAGTTTCTCGGCCAATTCTTGTTGAGTTAATCCCATAGACAGTCTAGCCTTAATAATATTTTCTGAAATTTCAAAAACTAAATCAGAGTTATCGTTATAATATTTTCTAAAACCATCATTTTTAAATAATTCTTTTTTTATTTTTTTTAAACTCATATATTTATTTTAAATTACTTATAGAAAATTGAATCTAATTCTTTTTTTCTTTTATTCGCTAAAATTATTTCATTGAAAGGTGTTTTTTGCTTTTTCTTATAAAAAATATTTGTTAAATATATTTTGTTATTAATAATAGAAAAAATATTCTATAATTAGCATTCTTCCAATTAATTATTAATTCAAAAATATTATTATAACCTTTTATCTTTTTTATTAAACCAATTTTTAATAATGATTCTAAGCTATTATTTTCTAGTCTCTCCAGAGTCTTCAAAATTTTTTTAGCATGATCGGGCCGACCTTTTAAAAATAAGCTCTGAATATAATTAGAAATAAAAAGATTTCCTCGAGAATTAGAATATTCTTTAATATTATTTATCATCGACAAATAATATTATTATAACAATATTGTTATAACAATAGCTTAATTTAAAAAATGTATAAGTCAATAATAATTCTTTAAGGCTAAAGATATCTTAAATTATCAATAAAATGATGATAAAGACTTAATCCAGCATGCTATCTGTTTCCATTAACAAAACTAATCACAAAATTTAAATATTCAAAAGCCTCTTTCTCTGAAACAGTAAAAACACATTCATATAAATCAAAATTCCTTTGTCGCCTCATTCTCTCTCCAATAATAAAAAACAAATTATTATTTAAAATTATTGAGGTTTTTTCGATTATTTTTTGATGATGCCCAGGGATACTTCTGGTCTTATAACCATTCTTGGCTAAAACGTACATACCAAATTTTAGAAGAGAGTCATAAGAAAATCTAAAAATTACTTCTATTATTTTAGAATTTTTAGCAACCAATAAATCTTTCTTAGCGGAAATTAAGATATTATCTGTTTGCTTTTTATTAAATTCAATTTTATTAAAAAATTTTCTGTCAAACTCCATTATTTTAAATTAATAATCTTATCTATCAAAATATTGTTGATTAAATCACCCTTTTTATTCTTTCTTTTTTCATACTCATCAAAAGAAAGATTTAATAAGTTTATTTCTCTACCAATAGATTTTTCTAATTTAGTTATTTTTTCAGATATTTCCAAAACGGAACAATCTCCAACAATTAATAAATCAATATCGCTATGAATATCCATTTTATCTTTAGCATATGACCCAAAAATATAGGCCCTTAGAATACTATTACTAGAGCCAACTAATTTCTTTAGCAAGCCCTCTATTCCTATTGTTTTATTAAAAATAGCTTTATATTGCTCTAGCAATAAAAAAGAATTATTTAAAAAATAATATTTTTGCTTTCCTGATATCTCGCTCAATAAAAGACCCTCCCCTTCCATTTCTTTTAATTTTCTATACAAATTCTTAGGATCGAGATCTAAAATTCTGGCCAATTCATTTATATAATGCCTAGAGCTAGAATTAATAAAAAAATAGGTTAAAACCTTTTGAACTATTGCTGACTTTAAAGATAGCATAAAGTTGATAAAATAATTATAAATTTTTTTATGGTAATATTATACCATAATTATGGTAATACTATACCATAAAATATTAAATAATCAAAATAAAAATAAGAGCCTAATAAGCTCTTATTTTTTATATAAGACAGTGATTTAATTATCTACCTTTTAAATTTCTCCATTTGCGAGCTGATCTAGTTCTAGCTAATTCTTTTTCAATTTGAGCTGACAAATTAGCAAATTGAGTAGCATCAATATCTCGCAAATTCTTTAGAGACTCTTCAGCTCTCTTCCTGGCTTCTTCAGCCCTCTCTAAATCAATCTCATCAGCTCTCTCGGCCGTATCAGCTAAGATAATAGTTTTATTAAGCAAAACTTCCACAAAACCACCGGACACAGAAATAATTTCAATACTTCCATCAATTTTTTTCAACTCCAAAACCCCTGGCTTCAAAATTGAAACCAAAGGAGAATGTTTTGGCAAAATAGTAATATCACCCTCTGTTGTTGGGACAGTAACCTGAAGAATTTCATCCTTTAAAACAACCCTTTCAGGTGTAGCTATTTCAAATTTTATTCTTTTTTGATCCGGCATACAAATTAATATTATTTTTTAGCAACTTCTTCAATAGTTCCTTTCATATAGAAATCACCTTCACTCTTATCATCATGCTTTCCTTCTAAAATTTCTTTAAACCCCTTAACAGTATCGGATAATTTAACATATTTACCAGAAACGCCAGTAAAAGTTTCTGCTACGCTAAATGGTTGTGATAGAAATCTTTGAATCTTACGAGCTCGAGACACTGTAATTTTATCGTCATCAGATAATTCTTCCATGCCTAAAATAGCAATAATGTCCTGTAAATCTTTGTATCTCTGTAAAACTCTTTGTACTCCTAGAGCCACGTCATAATGTTCTTGTCCTACAATCTTAGGATCTAGAATAATAGAAAAAGAATCAAGTGGATCTACTGCTGGGTAAATACCAAGCTCTGACAAAGAACGTGATAACACCACAGTAGAATCTAAGTGACCAAAGGTGGTAGCTGGAGCTGGATCGGTTAAATCATCGGCTGGCACATAAACAGCTTGAATAGAAGTAATCGATCCTTTATTAGTAGAAGTGATTCTTTCTTGAAGCTCTCCCATTTCAGTAGCTAGAGTTGGCTGATATCCCACAGCACTAGGCATGCGACCTAATAAAGTTGATACCTCTGATCCAGCTTGAGTAAAACGAAAAATATTATCAACGAAAAATAACACATCTTGATTTTGTTCATCTCTAAAATATTCAGCCATAGATAAACCGCTCAAAGCTACACGAGCACGAGCTCCAGGTGGTTCATTCATTTGTCCAAAAACCATAGCTACTTTATCAATTACACCAGCCCCTTTCATTTCATGAAATAAATCATTTCCTTCACGAGTTCTTTCTCCTACTCCAGCGAAAACAGAATATCCTCCGTGAGCCTTGGCAATATTATTAATAAATTCCTGAATGACCACAGTCTTTCCTACTCCGGCGCCACCAAATAGACCAACCTTTCCTCCTTTAGCAATTGGACAAATTAAATCAATAACTTTTATTCCAGTTTCTAAAATTTCTGTTTTAGTAGATTGATCTACAAAATCAGGGGCTTGACGATGAATTTCATATCTCTTGGTGTTTACTAAATTATCACCACCATCAACAGCCTCTCCCAAAACATTAAAAATTCTTCCTAGGGTCTCTTTGCCAACTGGAACTGTAATTCCTTGTCCAGTGCTTAAAACTTCATCACCTCTTTTTAATCCGTCAGTTGAGCCCATAGAAATAGTTCTAACAACGCCGAATCCTAAATGTTGTTGAACTTCTAAAATTATTTTATTTTTAGAAGTTTCGGCCTCCAAAGCAGTATACACCTCTGGCAAATCACCTTCAAAATAAACATCAACCACCGCTCCGATGATTTGCTTAATTATTCCAGTTTTTTTATTATCTTTTTCCATACTTTTTATTTTTTATTTTAATATTTAATAATTTATTTTTTTAAAGCATTAGCTCCAGCACTGATCTCGGCAATTTCTGAAGTAATAGCTGCCTGACGAGCTTTATTGTAATACAACACTAATTCCTTAACCAAATCATTGGCAGCTTCAGTAGCCTGATGCATAGAAGCCATTCTAATGCTATGTTCTGAAGCATTAGACTCTAATAAAGCTTGAAATAATTGAACCTCGATTAATCTGGGTAATAATTGATTTAAAACTTCTTCAGATCCTGGTTCATACTTAAAGATAAATTTTTGACCATTATCTCTTAAATATTTTGACTCTTTATCAGCAATATATTCTTTATCAGAACCAACTCTTTCATCTTTACCAACTACTCCTAAATATTCATCATCAGCCTCAATATCAACTGGAAGAATTTGCTTAACTCGAGGAATCTGCTTAGAAGCACTAACAAAATCAGTATAGGCTACAAAAACTTTATCATATTTGCCCTGCAAAAAATCATCTATCAACAAACGAGCAACTGGCATAATTTCTTTTATTTCCGAAACAAAATCAGCCTTACCAAACTCAGCTGAGACATTATATTTATAACGACTATTAACGGCTAAACCTTTTTTACCAACAACAATAAAATCTGTTTCCACACCTCCATGCTTTTTTATAGAGCTAACTGCCTTATTAATAATATTAGTATTAAAACTACCACACAAACCTCGATTAGAACTAATTAAAACCATGGCCACTTTTTTAGTTTCAGCTTTTTTGTTTAGAAGTGGGTGTAAATTTTTTCCAGAATCAGAAGCAGCAGCAATATTTAAAATTGTAACCCAAGCTAAATTAGCGTAGGTTCTAGTCTTTAAAACTGCTTCAACTGATTTTCTCATTTTAGCAGCCGCCACCATTTCCATGGCCCTAGTTATCTTTTTAGTATTATTAACCGACTTGATTCGACGTTGTATTTCTTTGGTCTTAGCCATATACAATTATTAAAACAAATTTATTTTATTAAATAATCTAAAGTATCCTTGTAATCATTAATCACTTTAATTAATTTTTCCTCATTAGCCTCTTCTAATACTTTTACTTCTCTGATGGCTTTAAAAATATCATTAGCATTATCTCTTAGATAAATTAAAACTCCAGCTTCAAATTCTCTAATTTTTTCTACTGGAACATTATCCATTAAGCCATTAATTAAAGAAAAGAAAATAGCAACTTGCTCAGCTACATCCATTGGCTCATATTGCCCTTGTTTTAAAATTTCCATCAATCTTCTACCTCTCTCTAATTTCTTTTTAGTTTCATCATCTAAATCAGAACCAAATTGAGCAAAGGCAGCTAATTCTCGATATTGAGCAGCTTCTAAACGCATTTTGCCAGCCACCTTTTTCATAGCCTTAATTTGAGCGCTACTTCCAACACGAGAAACAGACAAACCAGCGTTAATAGCAGGACGATTTCCTTGATAAAATAAATCTGGCTCTAAATATATTTGTCCATCAGTAATAGAGATAACATTGGTTGGAATATAAGCAGAAACATCTCCAGCTTGAGTTTCAATAATTGGAAGAGCAGTAATTGAACCTCCGCCAAAATCTTTATTTAGCTTACAAGCTCTTTCTAATAATCTAGAATGAAGATAAAAAACATCTCCTGGATAAGCTTCACGTCCTGGTGGTCTCTTCAAAAGTAAAGAAATTTCACGATAAGCCACAGCATGTTTAGATAAATCATCATAAACAATTAAAACATCCTCTCCTTTATCTAAAAAATATTCAGCCATAGCACAACCAGAATAAGGAGCAATGTATAATAAAGATGAAGGATCACTAGCACCAGCTACTACTACGGTAGTATATTCCATGGCTCCGGCTTCCTGTAGCTTAGCAACTATTCCAGCAACCTTGGATTCTTTTTGTCCAATGGCCACATAAATACATTTCATATTTTGTCCTTTCTGATTGATAATAGTATCGATAGCAATAGCAGTTTTTCCAATCTGACGGTCTCCAATAATTAATTCACGTTGTCCGCGACCAACTGGAATCATAGCATCGATAGATTTAATACCAGTTTGAACTGGTTTATTAACTGATTCACGAGTAATAACCCCAGGGGCAATTTTTTCAATTGGATAAAATTTTTCAGCTTTAATATTTTCTTTACCATCAATAGCAATTCCCAATGGATTAACAACTCTTCCCATAATTCCATCGCCAACTGGAACTTCTAAAATTCTTTTTAAAGAAACGGCTTCGTCTCCTTCTTTAATACCACTATGATCCCCCAAAACAACAATACCAACACTATCTTCTTCTAAGTTCAAAACTACTCCGTAAACCAAGCCCTTCTCTGTTTTAAACTCAATCATCTCTGACATCATAGCCTCTGATAAACCAGAAACCCTAGCAATGCCATCTCCGATTTCTACTACTTTGCCAAAATTTTGTTCTTTAATCTCCGATTTAAACTCGGAAATTCTTTGTCTTATTTGCTCGACAATAAAATCCTTTGAATTGTTTTCCATATTTTTTATTGAATTAAACTATTTTTAAATTTATTTATTTTATTTTTAATACTAGCATCAATTATTTTGTCATTATATTTAACAACAAAACCTCCTATTAACTTATCGTTTTCTTTTTCAACAATATTAATTTTTTTAGCTTGAGAAATCTTTGTTAAATACTCAACCAAATCTTTTTTCAATTCCGAATTTATTTCCCTGGCAGTACTAATCTCAGCTTCAACCAAAGAATACTCTTTTTTCCAAAATTCATTAAAATAAAAAATAATTTTTTCCATTTGAGAAAGACAATTGTCTTTTTTTAATATTTCAACAAAATTATTTATTATACCAGAAATATCTTTTTCAGCTTGATCTTTTATCTCCGAAAACAAAGCCTGGGCATATTGTTTAGCAACAATTTTCATATTAATCGTTTAAAGATTTTTTAATAATTTCAGCGTCCTTTTCAGAGGTCATTTTTTCATTGATCACTTTCTCTACTGCTAAAACAACTAATTCTGATAGACTATTCTTCATTTCCTTAAAAGCTTCAATTTTTTCTTGATTAAATTTTTCTCTTTCTTTAACAATAACATTAGCAGCTTCTTCTTGAGCCTTTTTTATTAACTCGTTTCCTCTTTTTTCGGCATTGTCCTTGACTTCATTAAGTATATTTAAGGCTTCTTTTTTAGCTTCAATAATAACCTCTTTTTCTTTCTCAGCAATCTCAGCCAATTTTGTTACGGCTAATTCAGAATTTTTAACTCCATCTTCAATTTTTTTACGTCTCTCATCTAAAAATTTTAAAATTGGAGTATAGGCAAACTTCCATAAAACAAAAATTAAAATAGCAAAATTAACAAATTGCGCTATTAATATTTTTACATTTATGCCCAAAGCATTAAATAATTCCATATTTTTATACTAATTTAATTTTTTAAATAATTTCTAGGGTTTTTAAAACCCCAGACATCATGCAAAAAATTAACCAAATAAAATGATTAAAGCTACAACCAAGGCATAGATACCAGTTGATTCAGTAATGGCCATACCCACAAACATAAGTGGAGTAATTTTTCCACTAGCTTCTGGGTTTCTACCGATAGCCTCCAATGCCTTAGAGGCAGCAATACCTTCTCCAATAGCTGGACCGAAAGCGCCTAAACCAATGGCGATACCAGCTGCAATGTATTTAGCTGCTTGAACATCCATATTTTTTTTATTTATCTAATATATTTTTAAAAAGATATTAGATAAAATTAATTAATATATTAATTTATATTTTTTATTCACTTTCAGTCTCAGATGCCATGGAAATAAACACTAACGTCAAAACGGAAAACACAAATCCCTGAACAACGGCGGTTAACAAACCTAAGAACATAAAAGGCAAAGGGGTAAAAAACGGAAACAAAAACAACATCACTGCCCCCAAAACCTCTCCAGCGAAAATATTTCCAAACAAACGAAATGACAAAGAAACAATTTTGGCAATTTCACCTATTAAATCCATTATTCCGAGAAAAAACTTTAAAGGACTTTTAAAATTTAGAAATTTTCCAATATATCCAAAGGGACCACTAATGGCAATTGCTATTATCTGCATTATAATAACAGACACTAAAGTCATCATCAAAACCAATCCGTAGTCGGACATAACAGCTCTAAAAATCGCTACTGGCCCATCAGCTGTATTAAAAGTAAAAGCTGATTGCCCAGGAATATATACTAATAAATTAGAAAATACTATAAAAATGAACATAGTGGCTACCAACGGAAAGACTCTTCTAGCCTTTTTACCTGGGCCAATAATTGACTCTACAAAAGAATAGCTACCCTCTATCAACATTTCAATAATATTCTGTATGCCGGAAGGGATATCTTTCAACTTTTTAGCTATAAAAACAAAAAAAACCATCAGAAATAATGAAACCACCACTGACCAAAAAAAGGTATTAGTAATTGGGGTTGTTCCTATATAGAACAAAATGTCTGGAGCAAGTGATATATTTAATCCCATATTATTCTTTATAATTATCTTCTTCGCTAGAGTCTCCTGATAATTCCAATTTTTCCTTCTCCTCAGAAGCCCTAGAATCAATCACATTAATAGAATGATTGATGCTCTTCAGTTTTCTAAACATTAAAATATTAGAAATAACATAAGCTACAAAAACAGAAAATAATAAGAAAAACCTAGTTTCCAGAACTCTGTCAATAAAATAACCTATTCCCCCAAAAACCAATAACGGACCTATAACGGAATAGGTAATATATAGTGTCATAGCACGAGCTATCTCTTTGTTATATCCTTTTTTGAACATAAAATAACAAAAATTAAATAAAAATTTAATTCTTTAAAAAATACTTAAAATATTAAATAATATTTATAATGTTTTTTCAACACTCTAATTATTAAGCATTAAAAATAAAAAGTCAAGGGTGGTTTTCCACCACCCTTGACTAATTTCTATACTATAAATTGAAGAATTTTTTTGATCCAAGATAGGTAATTTTTTCCACCTCCTCCAAGGAAATACCCTTAATTTCAGATATTCTTTGGGCTACTTGTCTAACATAAAGAGGCTCATTTCTTTGCCCTCGATAAGGAATTGGGGATAAATAAGGAGAATCTGTCTCTACCATTATTTTTTCTAAAGGCGAATTTTTAATAACCTCATCCCATTGTTTATTAAAGGTTATTAGTCCAGTAAAAGATATTTTTAAACCTAAAGCAAAATATTTTTGAGCTAATTCGTAATCGCCAGAAAAACAATGAATAACACCCCATTCGTGAGTAAATTTATTTTCCTGATAAAAATTATTTAAAATATCATATAAATCATCATGAGCTTCTCGACAATGAATAATAACTGGCAATTTATTTTTTTTAGCAAAATTTAATTGATCAATGAAAGCTTGCTTTTGCTTATTTTTTATTTTTATATTTTCCTCCTCCGAGCTGGCTTCAATATGATAATAGTCTAAGCCAATTTCTCCAATAGCTTTTATTTTTTTATTTTCATCAATAATTTTTTGATAATCGCTTTCAATAAAATTTTCGGCTCGACTTCTAAATTCGTATTTACCATTTTCGTTATCATTTTTAATTAAAATATCCTCCAGATGAATGGGGTGCAAGCCAATAGCAGCGTAAACCCCGCCCTCAAAACCATTGGTTAAATTAGCGGCCCTTAAAGATGTTTTATGTTCGGAGCCAACCACAATCATTTGAATATTTTCGGCCAAGGCTCTTTTAGCTACATCCAAATAATCATCTTTAAAGTCAACAAAATTTAAATGACAATGAGTATCAATCAACATATTATAAATTTATTTCTTCTAAGTTTTTTTTGTCTTTCTTAGACAAGCCCTTGGGTATAAAAACACTAACCTCAACAAAATGATCGCCACTACCAACTCCCCTTAATTTAGGAACCCCTTTGCCTTTTATTTTAAAAGTAGTTCCCGATTGAGTTCCTTCGGGAATTTTTAAAACAACCTCGCCATGAACGGTGTTTATTTTTACTTTATCTCCTAAAATAGCTTGTTTAATATTTATTTTAGTTTTACTGTAAATATCATAATTTATTCTCTTGAAATCAGCGCTAGGGTTTACTCTAATTCTTAAAATTAAATCTCCAGCCGGAACGTTTTTATAATTAAAATGTCCCTTTCCAGTTAACCTAATAGACTCCCCTTCGTTAATTCCCGCCGGTATTTTAACTTTCATCTTTTCTTGTCCTTTGTAAAAACCATGCCCCTGACATTTAGAACATTTCTTAGAATAAGTTTGTCCCTCTCCATTACACTCTGAACAAACGGCCTCCGACTGCATAGCTCCAAAAATAGTTCTTTGAACTTTAAATACTCGACCAGTGCCATTACAAGTTTTACATTTATCAATTTTGCTATCAGCTTCGGCTCCAACACCATTACATTTTTCACATTTAATATTTTTATCAACTAAAATTTCTTTTTCTACACCAAAGATTGCTTCCATAAAATCTAAGGGCAAAATTGCTTCAATGTTTTCTCCTTTAACAGCCCTACTTGATCGAGACCTCCCTGAAGAAAAACCAAACATATCACCGATACCACCAAACAAGTCCCCCAAATCATCAAAATCCATATTAGCCCCAGAGAAACCACCGTTTTGAAAACCGGAAAAATCAAAACCACCTCCACCCATATTATTAAAGTTGGAACCAAATTGGTCATATTGCTTTCTTTTTTGCTCGTTACTTAAAACTTGATAAGCTTCGCTAGCCTCTTTAAACTTCTCTGGATCACCTCCTTTATCAGGATGATGTTGATGAGCTAGTTTTCTAAAAGCAATTTTAATTTCTTCTTGACTGGCGTTTTTAGAAACACCTAAAACACCATAATAATCTTTTCCGGCCATAAATATTTTATTATTCTATTATTTGTTTTCCTCAACCTCTCCTTCTACCACATTGTCTTCTGGCTTTTTTTCGTCAGCATTTTCTGTTTGTTCGGAAGAAGCTGGATTCTCTTGATTAGGCTGAGCCTGATACATAGCGGCTCCAATCTTTTGGGCTACTTCATTTAGCTCTTCCATTTTCTTTTTCATATCATCATATTGCTCGGTATCTTTAATTTTCTTTAATTCTTCCATCTTTTCTTCTAGAACCTTTTTATCCTCTTCTTTCATTTTATCACCAGATTCTTTCAATAATTTTTCAGTTGTAAAAACAACTGCTTCGGCCTGATTTTTAATTTCAATATTATCTTTCTTCTTTTTATCTTCTTCAGCATGAATCTCGGCTTCCTTTTGCATCTTCTCAACCTCCTCCTTGCTTAAGCCAGAAGAAGCGGTGATAGTAATTTTTTGTTCTTTATTGGTAGCTTTATCTTTAGCGATAACATTTAAAATGCCATTAGCATCAATATCAAAAGTAACCTCAACTTGCGGAACTCCGCGTGGTGCTGGTGGTAAACCATCTAGTATAAATCTTCCTAAGGTTTTATTGTCGGCTGCCATTGGTCTTTCTCCTTGTACAATATGAATCTCTACACTAGGCTGATTATCGACAGCAGTTGAAAATATTTGAGATTTAGAAGTTGGTACAGTAGTATTTCTTTCTATTAAAGGAGTAGCTACTCCTCCCAAGGTTTCGATACCCAATGTTAAAGGTGTAACATCTAATAATAAAACATCTTTAACATCTCCTTGCAAAACACCGGCTTGAACAGCAGCTCCAACAGCTACAACTTCATCTGGATTAACACTTAGATTTGGTTCTTTGCCAAAAAATTCTTTAACCTTTTTTTGAACTAAAGGCATTCTGGTCATTCCACCAACCATAATTATTTCTTCAATATCATCTATCTTCATCCCGGCATCAGATAGAGCTTTTTTACAAGGCTCAATGGTTCTGTCGACTAAGTCCATAATTAATTCTTCCAATTTTGATCTAGTTAATTTCATTACCAAATGTTTAGGACCATTAGCATCAGTAGTTATGAAGGGCTGATTAATTTCAGTCTCCATAGTTGTAGATAATTCAATTTTAGCTTTTTCAGCTGATTCTTTTATTCTTTGAATAGCTAAAGGATCTCCTGACAAATCTATTCCTTGATCCTTTTTAAATTCTGTAATAATCCAATCAATAATTCTTTGATCAAAGTCTTCGCCTCCTAAATGAGTATCACCATTAGTAGCCTTAACTTCAACAGTGTCGGCTGAAATATCCAAAACAGAAACATCAAAAGTTCCTCCTCCTAAGTCATAAACAACTGCTTGTTGCCCCTTCTTTTTATCAAATCCATAAGCTAAAGCTGCGGCTGTTGGCTCATTAATAATTCTCTTAACCTCTAGTCCAGCTATTTTACCAGCATCCTTAGTAGCTTGTCTTTGGGCATCATCAAAATAAGCTGGAACAGTAATAACAGCTTCAGTAATTTTTTCACCAATCTTAGCTTCAGCATCAGCTTTTAGTTTAGACAAAATCATGGCTGAAATTTCTTGAGGAGTATAATCTTTATCATTTAATCTGATTTTCACTCCTTCACCCGACTTAGCAATTTCATAAGGCACTAATTCAATATCTTTCTTAACCTCAGTATCCTCAAACTTTCTACCAATCAATCTCTTAACAGAATAAATGGTATTTTTTGGATTAGTAACGGCCTGTCTTTTAGCTGATTGGCCAACTAATCTTTCTCCACTTTTAGAAATAGCTAAAATTGAGGGGGTAGTTCGATTACCCTCAGCATTTTCTAAAATTTTTGGTTGACCACCCTCAATAATGGCCATGGCTGAATTGGTGGTACCCAAATCAATTCCTAATATTTTTCCCATATTATTTTTATTTAGTTTTATAAATTATAAAATATTATAAAACCCAAATTTATTATTTATTTTTAAAATTAATATTTATTCCTCGACCACCAAAAATGGAGGCCGAAAATAAACACTAAATTATTTTTTAGTTTTAATTTTAATAGATTTTGGTTTGGCTTCTGGAGCTTTAGGTACTGAAATTTTTAAAATGCCTTCTTCAGCAATTGCCGAAGCCTTATCTCCTAAAACTCTAGCTGGTAAAGGAATAGAACGATAAAAACTTCCTCGACGAATTTCTTTTCGATAATAATTTTTTTCTTCCACTTCGGTCTTTTTTTCTCCCTCCCCCTTAATGCACAAAACATCATTCTCAATAGAAATATCAATTTTTTCTGGGTCAATGCCAGCTAATTGAGTCTCAATGATAACATTATCTTTATCTTCATACATATCAACAGCAGGCATAAAACCATTATTATTTCGAGTCACTGGCATAAAATCAGAAATCATTTTATCCATATCATCGAAATAATTGTCGCCTAAAAATGGACTCCACTTTATAAGAGACATATTTTTAAAAATCTTTTTTCCAAAATAATTTAAATTATAGATGAAAAAAAGAAAAATTAAATTATTATTTTATATTATTTTCTGGATCATCTTTAAAAAATAAAACTACTTTAGCAGGTATAATAACCTTTCCATTTAAAATATATCCAGGACGAATCTCTTTCTTAACAATTTCGCCGTCACCTTTAATTGCCTCCATCTTATTATAATCAAATTTTTCTCCGACCGTTTTAATTTCTTCAACTCCATTTTCTGAAAAAGTATCTCTAAATTGTTTTATAACATACTTAATACCTTCTACCCAAGGATTTTCTTGTTCCTTCTCCCCCAAGGTGCTAATAGCCATTTTTAAATTATCAAAAATCGGCAATATTTCTAAAAAAAACTTTTCCAAAGAATATTTAAAAAATTCTACTTTTTCACTACTAGAATGTTTAGCTAAGTTTTGATAATCAGCCAAAGCTCTTTTATAGGCTAATTCATTCTCGGTGTTTTCTTTTTTTAATTTTTCTATTATATTTTGACAGTCTTCACACTCACAAATGATATCTCCGGACCGCTCTTCTTCTGACAAGTTTTTCAAGTCTTTTTTTTCATCCATTTTTTTGTTTTTATTATGGCTCATATATTTTATTTATTACTTAATCTTTGTTTTAAAAAATTAATTAAGCTTAAATTTTTTTCATAATCCATTCTCATGGGACCCAAAACCCCAACTACACCAACTTGATTATTATAATTATATTTTAATAAAACTGTACTCAAAAAATTACCAAAAGGATTTTTCTCTCCAATATAAATATCTTGCCCATCATTCAAGTCATCAAAAATATCTGCAATAATTTCTTCCATGCGATCAATAATAACCGAAACATCACAAATTATTTCACTTTGTCTAAATTCTGGCTGAGTAAAAAGATTGGAAATACCTGTATAATATAAATTATTCTTGTGAAAGGCCCAAAAAACAGCGTTTTTAGAAATATCAGCCATAGATTTGGCTATTTTTTTTAGACCCTCTTCGCTATTGGTTAAATCATTTTTTAAATTCTTAAAATCGGTTTCTTTATTTTTTTTATTAATAACATGATTCTCGACATAATATCGATAAGCTTTTTCTGTCGGAATACGCCCAGCTGAAGTATGTGGCTGAAAAATATAACCGAGGTCTTCTAAGTCAGCCATTTCATTTCTGGCAGTAGCCGAAGAAATTCCTAATTTATATTTTTCCACCAAAAAACCAGAGCTAATTGGTTGAGCTGTTTTAATATATTCTTTAATTAAAGTCAATAAAATTAACTCTTTTCGCTCACTAATTTCCATCTAATCTAAAAAATTAATTAATAACAATTAGATTATATAAAATTAGCACTCTTATGTCAAGAGTGCTAAATAGTTCAGTATTTTTTGATCTAGTATTATTTTTTAATTTTGTTTCTTAAAAAAGCAGGAACATCTAAATCATCCTTTTCATCTTCCTCTCTATTTATTCGAACCTTATTTCTTAAAAAGGCTGGGGTGTCTAAGTCATCATCAGAATCATTTAAAGACTTACTAATTTTTTCTTTGTTAAAAACATTCTTAGAATTAAAATTAAAAATTGATTTTTTATTATCCCTGTCTTCTTTTTTTTCAAATTGGTCTTTATCGGCGCTATCCATCATATTATATTCTTTTTTAGCAAAACCGAAATAATCACTGTCAATCTTTTTTTCTACTTCTTTCTTTGTAACTGATTTTTGGCCTTTATCGTTAAAACCAGTGGCTACTATAGTAATTTTTATTTCGTCTCCTAAGTTTTCATCGATTACTGCTCCAAAAATTATTCTAGCATCTTTATCGGCTAAAGAATTGATCATCTTGGCGGCGTCGCTAACATCTGACATACTTAAATCATTTCCTCCGGTAATAGTAAAGACAATACCCTTAGCTCCGTTAATAGATGTCTCTAAAAGCACTGAATTAATAGCAGCTTTAACAGCCTCAACTGCTTTATTTTCTCCAGATGCTTGTCCAACACCCATCAAGGCAGTTCCCGTTCCAGACATAATTGTTTTTACGTCAGCAAAATCAGCATTTATAATACCAGGGACAGTAATAATTTCTGATATACCCTGAACGCCTTGACGTAAAACATTGTCAGCCATTTTAAAAGAATCAATAAAGGTAGTCCTCTTGTCAATTATTTCTAATAACTTTTCATTAGAAACTGTAATAATAGTATCAACCTTTTCAGCTAGATTGCTATATCCCTCATCGGCTACTTTTTGTCTGATGCCCCCCTCAAAGAAGAAAGGTTTAGTAACGACAGCTATGGTCAGAGCTCCTAGGTCTTTAGCTATTTCAGCAATAACCGGAGAAGCTCCAGTCCCAGTTCCACCACCTAAACCACAAGCAATAAAAATCATATCGGCTCCTTTCAATAATTCTCTAATTTCATTTTGAGATTCCTCAGCTGCTTTTCTACCAATTTCTGGATCCATACCAGCTCCCAAGCCCCTAGTAATGGCTTTTCCAATATTTAATTTATAACTAGCTCGATTATTTTGTAAAGCTTGAATATCAGTGTTGATAGCAATAAACTCAACCCCCCTAATACCAGACTCTATCATTCTATTAACAGCATTTCCGCCGCCGCCGCCGACACCAACAACTTTAATTTTAGCTGAAGTTTCAATGTTTGGTTTTATTTCAGGCATATTTTTATTATTTATATAAATTTATTATTATCTTGGTATAATTTTTTTAAAAAAATTATTTACCTTCCCAAAAGCATTTTTAAAACCATCCTTTATCATAGCTCCTCTATATTCATAATTAGAATAGGCTCCTCGAACTACTAAGCTCAAAGCTACTAAATAATCTGGTCGAGCTGCTTTATCAACATCAACTCTAACATTGCTAGGCTCTAAAAAGGCCACTGGCAAAGATAAGGTCTTTTTAGCAGTTTTAGATATATTTTTTAACAAACACCCACCTCCACTTAAAAAAACTCCGACTGGCAAAATTTTAGAGCGATTTATCTTTTTGAGTTCATCATCAATTAAGCCAAAAATTTCTTCCACTCGAGCTTCAATAATATCTATTAGATATTTTTTAGAAACAACGCTGCTTTCATCATCAATTTTTTCTTCTTTTAATAAATGTGAAATATCAATATCTTCATTATCAGAAACATCAGAAGAATCAGATTCACCAAATTCTAATTTTATTTTTTCGGCCAAGGTTATCGGACACTTTAATCCTAGAGCAATATCAGCCGTTATATATTCTGAACCAATTGGCAAAGTATTAAAATGCAATAAAACTCCATCCTCATAAACAGCCAAGGAAGTAGTGGTTGATCCAATATCAACAACGGCCACACCTAACTCAACTTCTTTGCTGGTTAAAAATAATTCAGCCATATTAACAGTTGGCATCAAAACATCTTCAATATCTAAACCAACTCTTTGAACTATTTTGATTAAATTATTCATCTGACTACTTAAAACTAGGGCCACTAAAACCTCTACTTCCAGCCTAATACCTCTCATGCCAATAGGGTCTTTAACATCTTCATTGTTGTCAATATTATATTTTACTGGAATAGTTTTAAATATTTCATAATTATTTGGTACTGGAAAAGACTTAGCTGAATCGATAGCTCTTTCAATATCATCCTGATCAATCTCTCCATCGTTTTTACTAATAATGGCCACTCCTTTTACTCTTTCATATTGAATCTTAGAGTGATTAAATCCTAACCAAACAGAGCTAATTGGAACACCAACCAGCCTTTCAGCCTTTTCTAAACAGGCTGATAAAGAAGAAACAGCGTCTTCAATGCTATTAATAGTCCCATTTTTACCCACGCCAGCACTAGGACAAGAAACAGCTCCAATAACATGAAGTTTTTCTTCGTTATATTCTGATTTTTTCTGAGCAATAATCAATTTGATTTTGCTAGAGCCGATATCAAGACCAACGATAATATCGTTTTTCATAATAAAACCATTATTTATTTATATTAAACATTATACTAAAAAAACAAAATATTAGCAATAATTAGAAATTATAATAAAATTATAACCTTATAATAATTACTATTATTAATTCTATAACCATTAAAAAAACTATTGCAAAATCTTGAAGCTAGCATTTTCTTTCTTAAATTATAGGTATTATAGTGTTTTATTATTCCTAAATAGGAATTAATAACTGATAAAATTGCTTTATTTTTCACATTTATCTCATTATTTTTAATTATATTATTTATTTTTCCAATTTTAATATAAAAACTATGTTTAATCCGATTACTTATATAAATTCTATAGGGCTTAATAATAACCCCTAAAAATTTAAATCCCCTATAATAATCTTGTAAATAATTTTTCTTGTAATTAAGCTCTAAATTTAGATTATCTTTTAAATATTTTTCAATAGTTATCTTCAAATTCTTTAAATAATTTTTATCTTTATGAATAATTATAAGATCATCAACATAGCGACCATAATATTTAATTTTTAATTTTCTTTTAATAAAATGATCGAGATCATTTAAATAGATATTGCTAAATAATTGAGAGGTTAAATTTCCAATTGGTAGTCCGCAATTTTTTTTAGCAAAAAATAGGCTTTTGTTTTTAGGCAGTCCTTGCCAATTTTTAAAATTTCCTTTAATTAGGCAATTTTTAGTATAATTATAAAAAATTATTTTTTTAATTAATTTTAAAATTAATTGATAATCAAAATTACAAATATTTTTATTCCTTAATATCTTTTTTTCTATCTTTTTATATAAAATATTATGACTAATATTCATAAAATAGCCCGATAAATCTAATTTTAAAACGTAACAATTATTTTGATAATTATTAGAACAGGATTTAATAAATTTATTAATTCTCTTTATACCGAAGTGAGTTCCTTTGTTTTTTCGGCAACTATAGCTATCATAAATAAAGGTGGGTTCAAAAATAGGGTTAATATAATTAAAGATTAAATGATGAATAACTCTATCACGAAAAGAAGACGCTATAATCTCTCTTTGAACCGGATCAAATATTATAAAAGCTGTGCTTTTGCTAATCTCATAATTACCAGATTTTAATTCTTGATATAACTTAAAAATCTCTTTTTCATAATTTAATTCAAATTCTAAGGCACTTAACGTATTTCTTTTATTTTTACGGGCTGAAAAATAGGCTAAAAAAAGATCTATTAAAAGTTGGTCCATTTTATTAAAATTATTTTTTAATTAAAAATGAACATTATATAATGTTCAATTTAATAATCAGGGCTCAAGCAACGAGCCGAAAAACCATTAGCCTGATTGTCATTGTTACGATTGACTTCGGAATTGCCTGATTTCAAGTTACGGTTCCAAGAATTACCAGGA
>CAZSNN010000004.1:0-9058 GCA_964608425.1 uncultured Gammaproteobacteria bacterium
TGAGTTTTTCAGGAAGCTATTAAAAAAGCCAGCACTTAGTGCTGGCCTATTTTATTTTCTGATATTCTATCGGGAGATTATGTTATTTTAAAAAACGATTGTTATAGATTATTTGACTAATTGGTAGAACAAACCAATAGTTATGAACCGTCTCTAGTAGGCGGTTTTTAATATATAGTGAGTCAAGGGGGTGGGTAAAATTGCAGGAATATATTTGATTTCTATTAACTTGGTTATAATATCTTCCACAAGATATTTTTTAAAAACCAAAATCAGAAAAGAGCCTAAATGTTTACAGTTGACAGTAAACTGTAAACCATATATAATAGACAGTATATGTATAGTATAAAAACAAAAATTATAGAGTATATAAAAAAATATGGTCGAGTTAGCGCAAATCAATTGTCTAATGACTTTGATTTGTCCAGACAAATGATACATCGTCATTTAATAGATTTAATGCATAAAGGAGTATTAGATAAAATTGGGATACCACCTAAAGTTTTTTATTTTATTAAAAAAGAGGAATCTGTAGAAGATAAAGTTAATATAGAAAAGAGAATAAGGAAAATTATTGAAGAAGAATATTTAATTATTACTCCTTCAGGCAACCGCAAGAGTGGAATAGATGGATTTATTTATTGGTGTAATAAAAATAAACTACCAATTAAAAAAACTGCTCAAGAATATATAGACACTTTAAAAAAATATGAAAAATTTAAGAAAAGCGGTTTAATAGATGGAACTATAAAAATAAAAACAACTTTTAAAAAATCTTTTTTAAAGAGTTTATTTTATTTAGATTTTTATAGCATTGAAAGATTTGGCAAAACTAAATTGGGGCAATTATTGCTTTATGCCAAACAAAGTCAAGATAAAAAATTAATGAAAGAGCTTATAGATATTATAAGACCGCAAATCATTCAGGTTATTGATAAATACAAAATAGATGGAGTCGGTTTTATTCCCCCCACCGTAAAAAGGGAGACACAATTTATGAAAATATTGGAGATTAACTTAAATCTACAAGTTAAAATATTAAAAATAAGCAAGATTAAAACAGATATTACTGTTCCTCAAAAGACTCTTAACAAACTTGATGATCGCATAGATAATGCCAGAAAAACAATTGTTATTGAAGATAATTCGCAATATAATAATGTTTTATTGATAGACGATGCTGTTGGGTCAGGAGCGACATTGAATGAAACGGCCTTACAGATTAAACAAAATAAAATAGCTAAAAACGTTATTGGTTTGGCAATAACAGGGAGCTTTAAAGGGTTTGATGTAATAAGCGAAGTTTAAGTGGTGTTATATGGTGATTTATATAGCGGGGTAAGCTTTCGGAATATACTTAGCCTCCATCAACTCAGCTCTAATATCCTCTACGAAGCCACCTATTGACAAAAGCATATCTAAATGATATGCTTTTTTGTAGTTCCTTCACAAAGAGGTTAAAATTAGGTTAATTATTAAGTTTATTAGTGTTAGTAGATTTAATAATTAATCTAATGTTTAACTTAAATTATATAAAGATGACAAGACTAAAGAAGTTATATGAAAATGAAAAAATAATCTTACCCGAACTTTATGGGCATAGAACGATTTTAAAGGATAGAGAAGTCTTTTCTTTTTTGAAAGATGATAAGCTCAGAATCTTAAACAAAAGAGAGCGACAAACTCCAAAATGTGAGATAGCTATTTATGATTTAGTTGTCAGTGCCACTTTTGATGAAATATTTCATTCTTTATCTGACGACCTTGATAGTTTGTGCTTAACACAACATCAGATTCTAAAGGTATGCGAAAATTACAAAAAATATTTAAAGCTTGGTTACGCCACCTTTTTTCTTGTTAAGAAAAAAAGATTTTTTAGAAAACCAAAATATTATGTAATATTTGTCGGCAATCACGGCGGTGGCTTAGATGTTGGAATTTATGATTTTAAAGATTATTATCAATGGAGTCCGGGAGCTGCTCATTTTGCGTCTCCGTTAAAATAAATATTGTCCCTCAATTTTAAGAACATTGTTTTTTAAAATCTGAGGGATTTTTTATTTTACTTAATCTAATAACTGAAGTTATTTAAACAAAAAAAAAGAAGAGCCACTGGCCCTTCTTTTTTAAAATATTTTATTTTTTAATCTCTAATTTTTTTATTGGCTTAGAACAGAACACTAGAACGGCTCCTTCTTTATCCTTAAAGACTTTTCCATCTTCTTTTACAGAGTTGTTAATAAATACCTTTGTTATAGGCTCTTTTTTACCAGAGTCTTTGTCGTTTAAGTTTAAAACATATTTCATGATAGGTTCTTCAGGGCTTGGGTAATAATTTACTAAAATTTTTTTATCTTTAAAAGTCTCTTTTTTCCATTTGAAATCACCAGTCATTATTTTTTTATGAATCATTTTAGCAAAGTCTTCAGGAAAGTTTTGTTTAAATTCGTCCATGGCTTCATTAATTTGTTCTTCTGATAATTTTCTTTCACCAACAAATTGTTCTTTTTGGTTTATGTAGTTTTTAACAACTTCTTGTAATGAATTTTTTTCAAAATCTGTATATTTGGGAATCATTTGTAATCTCTTCTTTTCTCTTTTTTCTTTTTGGTCTTTAAATTCTCTTTTTTCTCTAATATCGTCATAATCTATAACATCAGTTTTTTCAAAATCTCCAAGCTTGTCGTCCTGATCGGTGTCGTTAAAGTTATCAATATTATTTTCTTTTTTGGTAAAAGAATATAGACTGTCTTCGTTTGTAAACTCGTCTATAGTTTTTGGATCTAAATTATATTCATCTAAATTTTCATAAATATCACTTGGGTCCTCAAATGTCTCTGGTAAATTTTCTAGAAATTCAGGACTTTCATTTTTGTTATAACGAGAAAAAGGTATCTCCGGTTTCTTTTCAAAGGCTTCTCCGGAATAACTTTTTTTATTAATAGGATCGTAATTTGGGTCCTCCATCATTTTTTTTAAATCATTCGCCTCCATTTTTTTAGTTTCTTCAGATAATTTTTCAGACTTTTTGATTTCTCCTTTGTCTGAAACTAATCCTTGATCCTTCATAAAATCTCCAATAGTTGTTTTTTTTATTTCTGGCATAATTTTGTTGTTTAGTTTTTAAGATTATTTTTAATAATTATATTATACTAATTTTTAGCTATTTTGTCAATAGTAAAAATATTCTAGCCTTATTTTCATTATATATTAAAAAGGTATTTTTTCCAATTATTGGAGTTTATTTCTTTTATTTTTTTAGCTTTTTCCACTTGATATTTTTTAATAGCAGTTCTTCGCAATTCTTTTAAATAGGCTCCACAACCAAGCTCTTTGCCCAAATCGTTGGCTATTGTTCTAATATAGGTTCCGCTAGAACAATGAATATCTAATTGAAGCTCTGGCCAGTTATATTTTTTAATTTTTATACAGAAAATTTTTATTGATTGGGGCTTTCTTTCTATTTCTATATTTTTTCTAGCTAATTCGTATAATTTTTTCCCGTTTATTTTTTTAGCACTATACATTGGAGGAATTTGCTCGGTTTGATCTTTAATTTTTAGCACAACCTCTTTAATTCTTTGTTTAGGTATTTTTTCCCCAGAATAACTTGATATTGTTTTTCCATCTCGATCATAGGTGTCCGTTTCTTTTCCTAATATTATATCGGCTAAATATTTTTTATCTAATTTTACGAATTTTTCAATTTCTCTAGTAGCCCTTCTATCAATAGCCACAATCATTAGACCAGAGGCAAAAGGATCGAGCGTACCAGCATGACCAATTTTTTTAATTCCAGTTATCTTTCGAAGTTTATATATAATATCATGGGAAGTTGGCCCCGTCTCTTTATCTATTAATATAAATCCGAAATCCTTTTTAGTTTTCCATAAGTTTATCATTTCTATATATTAACAGAGTTTTAAAAAAAACAAAATTATGATAGTATAAGATTAGTTTTTAAAATTATTTTAATATTTATGTTGGAAAAAAATAGAGAGTCAGAAAAATATAAGATTGCTTATCTTAGTATGGAAATTGCCCTAGAGAGTGATATTAAGACCTATGCTGGTGGATTAGGTGTTTTAGCTGGAGACACCTTAAAATCTGGAGCTGATCTTAGAATTCCTATGGTTGGAATTACCCTATTGAATGATCAGGGTTATTTTAAGCAAAAAATAAATAAAAAAGGCGAGCAGACAGAGCTACCTGCTAATTATAATTTTTCTAAATTGATTAAGACAAAAAATATAATAACTGTTAAAATTGGCTCCGATAATGTTAAGGTCGGCGCTTTTAAATATGAAATTATTGGCAAGGGTGGATTTAAAGTTCCAATATATTTGTTAAATACTAATATAAAGGGAAATAAAAAAGAATATTTAAATTTAACTGGACAATTATATAGGGCCGACAAAGAATATCGTTTAAAGCAGGAGATTGTTTTGGGCAGGGGTGGTGTTAAAATGCTGAAATCCTTAGGTTATAAAAATATCAGTAAATTTCATATAAACGAGGGGCATGGAAGTTTGGCTGCTATAGAATTATTTTTAAAATCTTCCAAAAAAATTACTAAGAAAAAAATTGAAGAAGTTCAAAATAAATGCTTGTTTACTACACACACTCCTATTCAAGCTGGTCACGATGTTTTTCCTTTAGATTTTTTTAAAAAATTTCAAAAAGATTTTCCTTTTAAGTTGCCAGGATTAATAAAGAACAAGGAGGTTAATATGACTAGAATAGGTCTTTACTTTAGTCATTATATAAACGGGGTGGCCATGAGTCATAGAGAGGTTTCTACTAAGATGTTTCCTGATTATCCTATTTATTCCATTACCAATGGAGTTCATTCGGAAACCTGGACTTGTGATGAATTTAAAAAAACTTACGATAAATATATTCCTAATTGGAGAAATTCTAGTCTATCCCTGAGAAATGCTTTTAATATTCCATTGACAGTTATTTGGAACACTCATCAAGAGGCTAAAAAAGAATTGATAAATTATATCTATAAAAAACAAAAAATAAAATTAGAACAAAATGTTTTTACTATTGGCTTTGCTAGAAGATTTACTGGCTATAAAAGGTCAAATCTATTGTTTTATGATATGAAAAAATTATTAAAAATTCATGATAAAGTTGGAAAAATTCAAATTATATATGCTGGAAAAGCTCATCCGAATGATCAGGATGGCAAGGAAATGATAAGGCACATTCACGAAATTAAAGAAAAATATAAAGACAAGATTAAAATAGTTTTTTTAGAGGGATATGAAATGAATTTAGCCAAGAAGCTTATTGCTGGAGTTGATATTTGGCTTAATACTCCACTTCCTCCCAATGAAGCCTCGGGTACCAGTGGTATGAAAGCTGCTCATAATGGAGTACCTCATTTTAGTACCCTAGATGGTTGGTGGATAGAAGGGTTTATTAATAGAAAAACTGGTTGGTCAATTGGCCAAAGAAGGGATCATTTAAATTTAAAAGATTTAAATAAAAAAGATGCCGAAAGTTTATATTATAAATTAGAAAATAAAATTTTACCTCGTTACTATAATTTTCCTCAAAGATGGAGAGAAACCATGAGACACACCATTGCTGTCAATGCTTCCTTTTTTAATACTGAGAGAATGTTACAACAATACATTCAAGAAGCTTATTTGTAACACAACAAGATAAATAAAAAGATTAAATATAAAAAGATGGATAATAATTTAAAAGATTTTAGTCATGAGATTAATTGGTATTCTCTAGACTTAGCTGACGTTTTTAAAAAATTAGACTCTTCTGAAAAGGGTCTTGCCTCAGAGGATGTTTTTTCTCGTCAAAAAGAATTTGGCCTGAATAAACTGCCAACTAAAAAAGTGCCTAGTATTTTTTTAATTTTTTTTCGACAATTTCTTAGCCCTTTAATTTATATTTTAATTTTTGCTGGACTGATTTCTTTGGTTTTGGCTGAATTTATTGATGCTCTCTTTATTTTTGGAGTTATCATATTTAATTCTATATTAGGAGCTTGGCAAGAAAATAAAGCCGAAAAAAATGCGGCGGCCTTACAAAATCTTTTAAAAATAAAAGCTTATGTCAGAAGACACGGCTTTGAAAAGAGTATTGATGCCGAAGATTTGGTTATTGGAGATATAGTTTTTTTAGAATCTGGAGTTAAAGTTCCGGCTGATATTCGCTTATTTGAAAGTAAAAACTTACAAGTAGATCAATCTTTTTTGACTGGGGAATCTGAATTGGTTTCTAAAAATTCAGAAAAGAACAAAAAAGACGAACCCCTAAATACTTGTTCTAATATGGTTTTTGCTGGTTCGACTATTGTGTCTGGTCGAGCCTGGGGAATTGTAGTCGAAACTAGCTTGAAAACTGAGGTTGGAAAGATTGCTGAAATTGTGACCTCTGCCCAAAAGACTAAACCACCTTTAATTGTTAGGATGGAGAATTTCAATAAAAAAATTTCTTTTATTATTTTGTTTTTTTGTTTTATTTTAGCTGCTATTACTATCTATAAAGGGTTTGATCCTAAAGAAGCATTCTTTTTGGTGGTAGCACTAGCTGTTTCGGCTATACCAGAGGGATTACCAGTGGCTTTAACAGTGGCTTTGTCTGTGGCGACCACCAGAATGTCTAAAAAAAATGTTATTGTTAGAAAATTGACCGCTGTTGAAGGGCTGGGTAGTTGCACCATGATTGCCAGTGACAAAACTGGAACCTTAACTGTTAATCAGCAAACCGCTAAGTTGGTTTATTTGCCATCAGGCGAACTATTAGAGATTACTGGACAAGGATATAATGGGATCGGGGAAATTGAAAATTATAATAATTTAAAAAAAGATAATCAATTAGCCTTAGCTAAGGTAATCAAATCAATTGTTTTGGCTAATGAAGCTAGCTTGTGGAGATCCAAAAAAGTTTGGCACAGTCATGGAGACTCTATGGATGTGGCCTTTTTAGCTATTGCTTATAAAGCTGGTTTTAAAATAGAAGAAATTAAAGATTCGATTGTTGGCTTGTTGGATGTTTCTTATGAGTCGGAACGTCGTTATGCTGCTAAAATTTATTTTGATAAAAACGAGAAAAAAACTAAAATCTCTCTAAAGGGCTCCGTTGATAGAGTCTTAGACTTTTGTTCTTTTATTAAAATTGATGGCCAAGAGGTTGCTATTGATAAAAATGTTATTAAAAAGAAAGGAATTGAGTTAGCTTCTTTGGGTTACCGTGTTTTGGCTGTGGCTGAAGGTGAGTGTAGCATTGAAGAGACAGCAACTTTAGAAAATTTTAATGATAAAAAAATAAAAAACTTAGAATTTTTGTCACTTGTTTGCTTTATTGATCCTTTGAGGCCAGAGTCAAAAGAGGCGGTTTTAAAATGTAAGCAAGCGGGAGTTAAAGTAGTTATGATAACTGGAGACCATCCGGCCACTGCCTTGTTTATAGCCAGGGAATTAAATATTGCTAATTCCTCTCAGGATGTTATTACTGGAGACAAGCTAGGGGGTGGAAAAGACGAAATTACTCCGGAATTTTTAAAAATAGTTTCAGGCACCAAGGTATTTGCTGGAGTCTCTCCTTTGCAAAAATTAAAGATAGTTAAAGCTTTGGTTAAGCTAGGTCATTTTGTAGCAGTAACTGGAGACGGAGTTAATGATGCCCCGGCTCTTAGGCAGGCAAATATTGGAGTGGCTATGGGGTCAGGGACTGATGTGGCCAAAGAAACCTCTACTATGATAGTTTCTGATGACAATTTTTCTTCCATCGTTAGCGGAATAGAGGAGGGGAGATTTGCTTATGATAATGTTAGAAAAGTTGTTTATTTTGTTATTTCTAGCGGAGCAGCCGAAATTATTATTTTTATCTTGGCTATATTATTGGGAATGCCCTTACCTCTTTTTGCTGCCCAATTATTATGGCTCAATGTTGTGACCAACGGTATTCAGGACATTTCTTTGGCTTTTGAACCTGGTGAAAAAGGAGTAATGAATAAACCACCAAGACCTCCAAAAGAAGGTGTCTTTAATGAATTAATGGTCAAACAAACGATTCTTTCAGGTTTGATTATAGGTTTATTTGTCTTTGGAGCTTGGTTCTATTTAATAAATGTATTGGGTTGGGGAGAAGACGCTTCTAGAAATATTATTTTAATGTTAATGGTTTTATTTCAAAATGTTCACGTACTTAATTGTCGTTCCGAAAAAACATCTATATTTAGAATGTCTTTTAGAAAGAATTTAATATTATTATTTGGAATTTTATCAGCTCAGCTTCTTCATGTGGCTATTACTTATATTCCTTTTATGGAGAGGGTTTTAAAAGTTTCCCCAATTAGTTTTAAGGAATGGGTAATATTATTAGTTATGGCCTCTTCGGTTTTGTTGTTTATGGAAATATTTAAATTAATTAGAAGAAAAAAAGATGTCTAATTTTTTTAAGAAAACTAATAAAATATTTTTTTTTGTTTTTGTTATTATACTTTTTTTAATAATTATTTTTTTTGTTTTTAAGAAAAAAAATGTTGATAACTTTGCTGAGATAAAAATTAATGACGTTAGTCTAAGAGTTGAGTTGGCTAAAAATTCGGCTGAACATTATTTAGGCCTTAGTAACAGAGAGTCGCTAGAAAACATTTCTGGAATGTTATTTTTATTTGCCGACAAGCAAAACAGATCCTTTGTGATGAGGAACATGCTAATGTCTATTGATATTGTTTTCATTGATGAAAATACAATAATTGATGTTTATAAAAATCTGCCTTTTGATTTAAAATCACAAAAAATTTTGTATCAATCTTCCTCTCCAGTAGACAAAGTTTTAGAATTAGAATCTGGTCTTTTTGACTATTATGGTTTTAAAGTTGGAGATAAAATAGAAATTTTAAAATATTAGTTTTTATTGTTTTTATATTGTTGACTTATATTTTTTATGCTATAATTAAATTAAGTTTATATAGGAATTGGTCGGTTCCTATTCTAAGAACAAAAATAATTTTTCAAAAATATGAAAAAGGTTGTAGCTAAAAAGAAACCAGTAGCAAAAAAGAAAGTTGCTAAAAAGG
>CAZSNN010000004.1:9158-15499 GCA_964608425.1 uncultured Gammaproteobacteria bacterium
AAACCAGTAGCAAAAAAGAAAGTTGCTAAAAAGGTTGTAGCTAAAAAACCAGTAGCAAAAAAGAAAGTTGCTAAAAAACCAGCAGCAAAAAAAGTAGTTAAAAAGGCTACAAAAAAAGTTGCTAAAAAGAAATAGTTTTGGTTTTCTTTTTTCCTCGATAGAAAGCTAGCGCCTCGGTGCTAGCTTTCTTGTTTTTAAGATTGATTTAAAATAAAATGTTTTGTATAATAAAATAGTTTTAAAACACCCTATAAATATGTATCTAGAAAAATTAGAAATACAAGGATTTAAGTCTTTCGCCAATAAAAACAAATTGGTTTTTTCTGGTATGCTGGAGGGCCAAAAGAGGGGCATTACTGTTGTGGTTGGGCCTAATGGATCAGGAAAATCAAATATAGCCGATGCTATCAGATGGGTTTTGGGTGAGCAGAGCACTAAGCTACTTAGAAGTAAAAAAAGCGAGGACGTTATTTTTTCTGGTTCTGATAAAAAGGGTCGTCTTAATATGGCCGAAGTTTCTTTATATTTAAATAACGAAAATAGTGATTTATTTAATAAAAGAAGGTCTGCTAGTTTTGGGGCCGATAATTTATCCAAAAATAATTTAGACAACGATTTGGAAGTGGAAAATTCTGAGGAGCAAGAAAACAGAAGAAACGCTAATAAGGAATCAGATAGTGTTGATGCTCTCTTGATGTTGCCAGAGATTGTTTTAACTCGTCGAGTTTTTCGAGACGGAAATAGTGAATATTTTATAAACAATAATAGAGTAAGACTGGGAGATGTTCAGATTTTTTTAGCTAAAGCTAATTTTGGTCAAAAGACATATAGTGTTATTGGACAAGGAATGGTGGAAAATTTTTTAAATACTAGTCCAGCTGAAAGAAAATCCTTTTTTGATGAAGCTACCGGAGTTAAACAATATCAAATTAAAAGAGACTTATCTCTGAACAAATTAGAAGTTAGTCAGGAAAATTTATCTAAGGTAGAAATGTTATTGAGTGAAATAGACCCACGTTTAAAAAGCTTAACTCGACAGGTTGGTAAATTGAAAAAAAGACAGTTTTTAGAAGATGATCTTTTTAAAAATCAATTAAATTATTATAGCAATGTTTGGCAGGAAATAGATTCTCGAGTAAAGAAATTTAATAAAAATATTTTAGAATTAGAACAATCTAAAAATAATCTAGAAAAATCTTTAGAGGATGACAAAAAAAGAATGGAAGTTCTTAATCAGGGAGAAACGGTCGGAGAAGAGTTTTATGAGCTACAAAAAAGATTTTTGTTTTTACAGTCTGAAAAAGACAGGGCTCAAAAACAAATAGAAAGAATTTCTCTTTTTAAGAAGACAAAATTAGAAAATATCAACGAGAAAGATGAAAAAGATTTAATAATTTTGAATAAAGATAAGTCAGAAATATTGAAAAATATTGAAATTTTTTCTAAAAAATTAGAAGAAATAAATAATTCTTTTTCAGGACAAAATGAGCTAGAAAATTTAGACAAAGAATTGAATAGACTAAATCAGGCTAGACAAGAAAAACATCGAGAATTGTTAAAAATAGAAGCCTGGATTGAAATTCGACTAGAAAAACAGGGCCGTTTTGATTTGTCTTTTTTAAATGGTAGACAATCAGAGATATCTGAAGATATTGCTCAAATTAAAAAAGACTCGGAGTCTTTATTGGACGAAATAAATGGAAAAAAAGAAAAAATCGAACAAATTAAATTAACTGAGGAAAAAATTTCTCTAGAAATCTCAAAACTGGAGAAAGAATTGTCTAGAATAAATATTGAAGAAAGCCCTTCTAATATTCAGAAAATTAATCAAGAACTAAAAGAACTATTAAAAAAAATAGAAAATAATGATATTTTGTCAGATCAAAACATTTTAAAAAAAATTATTTCAGAGATTAGTCAGTCCATTAAAGAATTATTAGATTTTTCTTCTGGAAAAAACTATCAATATCAGCTAGAAAATATTAATAATAAAATTTCAGAGTTGAAAGATCAAAGAAATAAATTGCTTCAAGAATTGTCTGATCTTCAGGTTAATTATAATTCAGAAAAAAATAGGTTAAATGAATTAAACAATAATTTATCTAGAAAAAACAGAGAGTTGGTAGAGGTTTTGGAGAAAATAAAGCTAAATCAGGGTGATGATAACGTGGAGGACAATCAAAATAAAAAAAGCGAAATAGAAAAGGAATTAAAAAATATTGATGAAAAAATTGCTAAAACTCAAAAAGCCTTTAGTGATATTAAAAGTTCTAAAGAAGATTGGCAAAAATCCAAATCAGAATATCAAGAAAATTTACAGCAATCTAGACAAAAATTAAGTTTATTAGACGGAAAAATAAATGAAATAAAAACTTATTCTATTAAAATTCAGTCACGTCTAGAAGATTTATTAGAGGATATAAAAAATAATATTTTTTCTGATAAAGAAGGCGTTGTTGACGAAAACTATTTGGAGGAAATTAAATTTATTGAAGAGTTTTTAAATAAAAATGAGGAAGAGTCTTTAATTTTAAAAACTAAAATAGACAATTTTAATCAAGAACAAGAAAACAAGAAAAGGATTCTAGTTGATTTACAAAAAAACATTAATGAATTAGAGAATAGTATTAATAAAATTAACAATGATTTAAATAATAATAAGATAGAATTAACCAGAGAGGAAACTAGAATTGAAGACCTGGAGAACAATATTTTAAATGATAAATTAGATTTAGAAAAAATTAAAAAACACCAGCCACTAGATATAAATATTAATTTTGTTCGAGAAGAGATTAGTAAAATTAAATCTCAATTAGAAATGATTGGTGGTATTGATCCCGAGATAGAGAAAGAGTATGAAGAGACAAAAAAGAGATTTGATTTCTTGTCGGAGCAGACCGATGATTTAAACAAAACAATCAAGTCACTAGAGAAGGTTATAATAGAATTAGACCGAGTGATTAAAGATAGATTTGAACATGAATTTAAAATAATTTCAGAGAAATTTAACGAATATTTTAAAATCTTGTTTAACGGTGGTAATGCTAAAATATTTGCTTTAAAGGATGGTGGCCTAGAGGAAGAATCTAAAAATAACTCAGAAAATAAAGATGGCGTTTCTGGCTCGGAAAATATTATAGTTGAATCTCAGTCTTCTAAAAACGCCAAATTAATAAAATATTTAAAAAAATATAATGCCATTGGTCTTTCTGGCGTTGATATTTCAGCGACCCCTCCAGGAAAAAAAATATCTTCTATCAATATGTTATCTGGCGGAGAAAGAGCCTTAACCGCCATAGCCCTAATTTGTGCCATTATTTCAGCCAACCCTTCTCCCTTTGTAGTTTTAGATGAGGTTGATGCTGCTCTAGATGAATCCAACTCAGAAAGATTGGCTAAAATTTTAGATGATTTGTCTAATAAGACTCAATTTATCGCTATATCTCATAATCGTGCCACAATGAGAAAGGCTAATATTTTATATGGAGTTACTATGCAAAATGATGGAGTTAGCAAATTGCTTAGTGTAAAGATTGATGACAACATAATTTAATTAGTTTTTAAAACCAGATATATTAAAGTCCTTAGGGGCTTTATTTTTGTTTTATTTTATTTTTAATTTATTTTTATATTCTTTCTTTTATAATTAGAGTTAAGAAATATAATAATAAAAAAATGAAAGAGAAAATTTTATCTGCCAATGTTGTCGGCCTAGATACAAAGATAATAGAGGTTGAGGCTGATATTGGCGGTGGTGATCTAGGTGCCTTTGTTATTGTGGGCCTGCCAGATAAGTCAGTCTTTGAATCAAGGGAAAGGGTGCGCAGCGCCATAAAAAGCCTAGGAGTCGATTTTCCCAGAAGAAGAATTATTGTTAATTTAGCTCCAGCTGATTTTAAAAAACAAGGGTCTGGACATGATTTGTCGATTGCGGTTAGTATTTTATCTATTATCTATGACTTTAAGGAGGATTTTTCCAAAACAGTCTTTTTGGGAGAGCTAGGATTAAATGGAGAAATTCGTCCAATCAACGGGGTTCTATTAATACTTTCTTGCTTAAAAAAGAAAAAAATAACGAAGGTTTATATTCCTGCCGGAAACTTGTTAGAAACTAGGCTAATCTCTGGTATAGATATTTTTCCCATTAATAATTTAAGAGACTTATTTTTTCATTTATTAGGAAAGAAAAAAATAATATCCCAAAAATTATTTTTTAAGAACAATGAGTTAAATACCTGTATTTTTGAAATGGCTAATATTAGGGGCCAAAGACAGGCTAAAAGAGCTTTAGAAATAGCGGCTGCTGGAGGTCATAATGTTTTAATGTCCGGCCCCCCGGGGTCTGGAAAAACATTGTTGGCCAAAACCTTAGTTTCTATTTTGCCAAAAATGACTAATAACGAGATTCTCGAAGTTAATAAAATTTATAGCATAGTTGGAAAACTAAAAAATAATAATTTAATTTATCAACGTCCTTTTAGAAGCCCCCATCACAGCTCATCCTTTGTTTCTTTGCTGGGTGGAGGCTCTTGGCCTAGACCAGGAGAAATAACTCTTTCTCATCGAGGGGTTTTGTTTTTGGATGAATTACCAGAATTTTCTAAAAATATCTTAGAAAATTTAAGACAACCAATGGAGGATGGTTATATTAATGTTTGTAGATTTAATTATTCAGTTTTTTTTCCAGCTAAATTTATGTTAGTGGCGGCTATGAATCCTTGTCCCTGTGGTTATTTTAGAGATCCCAATAATAAATGTACTTGTTCAGCCTCTCAATTATTAAAATATAAAAATAAAATATCTGGCCCAATAAATGATAGAGTAGATTTGTTTGTGGAGGTCCCAAAAATAAAATTTGAAAATATTATTAATTATAAAAAAGAGGAGAGTTCACAAGACATTAGATTAAGAGTAGAATTGGCCAGGAAAAGGCAATGGAAGAGGTTTAATAGTTTTAAAATTTTCTCCAATTCTGAAATGGGGTTAGAATTAATTAAGAGATTTTGCAAGATTGATTCTTGCTCTCAGAGAATAATTAAAGATGCTATGGAAAAAAATAATTTATCAGCGCGGTCTTATTTTAAGGTTTTGCGAATTTCTCGGACTATAGCCGATTTAAGGGGTGATGATAAAATAATATTTAACGATGTGGCCGAGGCCCTACAATATAAAACAAAGCTAATTTAAAAGAAATTAGCTTTTATTTTTTTTAAATAATTGTTATAATAAGGATATAAATAATATTTTATCTTTAGGCTTATGAATAAAAAGTTTTTAATTATTTTTGTTATATTCATTTTTTTGTTAACTGTTGGTGCTGGTTGCAAGAAAAAAACCGTAGAGCAGGCGGCTAAGCCAATTACCCTAAATTATTGGAGGGTTTTTGATGGTCAGGATGATTTTGCTGAAATCATTGCTAGCTATAATGCTCAACACCCTTATATTACTATAAATTATAGGAAACTTAGATATGATGAGTATGAAGAAGCTCTGTTAAATGCTTTTGCTGAAGATCGTGGGCCAGATATTTTTTCTATCCATAATACTTGGGTAAATAAATATGAATCAAAGATAGAGCCCATGCCAGAACAAACCACCATGGTTTATCAGGTTTCTCAGGGAACCATAAAGAAAGAGCTGGTAGCCGAAACAAGGATTATTCGTGGTCTTAATTTAAAAGAGTTAAAACAAAATTTTGCCGATGTGGTTTACTCCGATGTGGTTATCAACAATAAAATATATGGACTGCCTTTATCAGTGGACACTTTAGCTATGTATTATAACCAAGATTTATTTGACTCTTCAGGTGTTATTGATATTCCAAGATATTGGAACAGAGAATTTCAACAGACAGTTAAAAAATTGACCAAATTAGATTTGAAGGGAAATATTCTACAGTCGGGAGTGGCTATGGGGACTGGCAATAATATTGAAAGATTTAGCGATATTTTGTCTGTTTTAATGATGCAAAATGGCTCAACCATGATGAGCGACTCTAAACAAGTTTTGTTTCATACAGTTCCAGCAAACTCTCAGGATAAAAATTATAATCCCGGTTTAATGGCCTTGCGTTTTTATAATGATTTTGCTAATCCGGTTAAAGAAGTTTATTCCTGGAACTCTGATTTTGACAATTCTATCAATGCTTTTGCTTCTGGAAAATCAGCTATAATGTTTGGTTACGCCTATCATTTACCAACTATAAAATCAATGGCCCCTAAATTAAATTTTTTAGTAGCGCCACTTCCTCAGATTGAAGGATCAAGCAGCTCTATTAATTTTGCTAATTATTGGGTAGAGGTAGTATCTAAAAAAAGTAAATATAAAAATGAAGCTTGGAA
>CAZSNN010000004.1:15599-39377 GCA_964608425.1 uncultured Gammaproteobacteria bacterium
TTAAATGATGTTATGAGAATGGGCTTAAATGTGGTTGATATAATATTAGGAGTAGTTGGCTCTTTAGCCTTATTAATGTTTGTTTATGGCGGTATTATGATGTTAATTTCAGCTGGTAATAGTGATAAGGTTTCTAAGGCCAAGGGCATTATTATTGCTGCTGTTATTGGATTAGGAATTGTTTTTGCTAGTTATTTAATAATAGAATTTGTGATGAGGGCTTTGGGGGTAAACTGGCAAGGAAACACAGCACCTATTACTTATTACTTTAATTTTATAGCACTTGTTTAAAATTTAAGACTATTCTTTAGATAATTTCTTCGGGATAAAATTATTATGACAAATTTTGTAAAAAGATCAGTCTCTTTAGATCAAGACTCTATTGGTAATTATGTTAAAAAAATTAGAGAAAAAAGAGGCATTTTATTAGAGGACATTGCTAAAGATATTAATGTTAATATCAAATATTTAGAGGCAATTGAAAAAGGTAATTATAAAGAATTGCCCAAGGGGGTTTATTCTAAAATTTTCTTTAAAAAATATATTGAATATTTGGGGGTTAGGCACAAAAATATTATTAATGATTTTGTTAAAGAACAAAGTCGTAATCAAAATTTTGAAAGTAATATTTTTTTTAATAAGGTGGTTAATTGGAAAAACCTATTATCACTGCCGGCTATTGTTAGGGCTTCCCTTATTTTTTTAATAGTTTTGGTTTGCTTGCTCTATTTATTTTTTTATTTTAAGAATATTTTTTTACCACCTTTTTTAGATATTTCTCATCCTCAAAACAATCAGATTGTTAACAATTTCTCTGTGGATGTCTCTGGATGTACTGAACCAGAGAGCGAGGTTAAAATAAATGGACAATTGATCTTGATCGATAGAGATGGTTGTTTTTCTAAAAACATATATTTGAAATCAGGCATTAATAATATTTCGATTGGCTCTAAGAGGAAATATAGTCAAGAAAATTATATTATTAGACAAATTTTAGTTGAGGAAAAATAATAAATTATATTAAATATAAAAATATGGAAGCAGTAAAAAATAAAAGTTTGTTAAATGTGGAGTCTTTAATTAATAAAGTTGTTTCTACTAATAATGACAGAGTAGCTGATTTAGGTTGTGGTAGCTTTGGTTATTTTGTTTTTCCTTTGGCTAAAAGAATAGGAAAGCATGGGCGGGTTTATGCTATTGATATTATTAAAAGCAATCTAGAGTCAATTAGAAAGATAGCCAGGGTTGAAAATCTAACCCAAATAGAGACAATTTGGAGTGATTTGGAGATTTTAGGAGGAACTAAAATAAAAGATGGCTCCCTAGATTCAATTTTACTTGTTAGTACTTTACATCAATCTAATAATTATAATAATATTATACTAGAGGGGTGTCGAATGTTAAAATTAGGGGGAAAAGCTTTAATAGTTGAGTGGAATAATGAAGATGGCCCATTTAATACCAACGGAAGTAGAAGAGTTAAAAGAGATGATTTAAAAAAGGCGCTTGATCCAACTCCTTTGGAAATAATAGAAGAATTTGAGGCTGGTGATCATCATTATGGGATGCTATTAGTAAAAAAATAATTTTTTAAATTAATTATAAAAATCTATGAGAAATTTATTAACTTTTAATTATTGGTTCGATTTGTCCCCGAGTTCTTTTATCTACGTGGCTCAGGTAATTTTTGTGGCCTTTTTGTTGTTATTATTTGTGGTTGGAATATTCTTTATGATTTACAAAAGAAAGAAGGGACAATATAAAATATTATCAGAAAAATTGTACGAATTTTCTTTTATAAACTTATTTTTAGGTTTTTTGTTGTTTTTCTTTGATAATCAAGGTGTCCGTTTTTTCTCAGCTCGTTTTTGGTTTTTAATTTGGTTAGGAATAATGATTTATTGGATGATAAATATATTTAAAAAATTCGGAAAAATTATAATAAAAAGAGAAGAGAGAAAAAAACAAGAAGAGTTTAAAAAATATTTACCATAATTAATAATTAAAGATGAATTTTTCTCTTAAGGACTTTGGAAATTTAGGGGAAGATTTGGTGGAAAAATATTTAGCCAAAAACAATTGGGAAATTTTAAATAGAAATTTTCGGATAGGCCACTTAGAAATTGATATAATAGCTAAAGATCAAAATGAGATTGTCTTTGTGGAAGTAAAAACAAGAATTAGTTATATGTTAGATGCTCCAGATTGGGCGCTAACATCTAGACAATCTCAGAGAATCAAGAGGGCTATCCTATTATATTCAGAAAATAAGGAAATTAGTTTGGAAAAAATCCGTTTTGATTTGGTGGTTGTTTTCTTAAATAAAGTAACCAGAAAAGCTAGCTTAAAACATTATATTGATATTTTAAAATAAAAAGTTAATCAAAGATATTAAAAGCAGTAATTTTGTAGCTATTCTTTTATTAAAGAAAATAAAAACATGACTAGTGTCTTTAGTTAAGATTTTTTATCTCTTTTTTCAAATTAATAAGATTTTTTATAAATATCAAAGAATTTTTTAATATTTTTACTTTGCTTTTTCTTTTTTCGTAACGATTTTCTGACCAATTTATTGGAATTTCTTTATGTTTGTGGTTTAGGTAATTAATGTAAAATAAAAGCTCAGTATCAAAAAACCAATACTTATCTTTAATTAATGATGAAACTTTTAACCAGGTTTCTTTTTTGATTCCTTTAAATCCACATTGTAGATCAGAAAAAGGGTGTTTTATAATTAGTTTAGATAGCATTATATAAAAACGGGAAGTTAATTCTCTAAAAAATGAACGATTAGTTTGCGATTTTTTTAATAATCGAGATCCAATAACAACATCATAATTTTTTTTAAAAAAGGGAGTCAAGAGATCATTAATATTTTCTAAAGATACGGCCAAGTCAATATCCATATAAATTAAAAAATTACCTAGACTTTGGTCAAAATATTTTTTTAAAGCATTCCCCTTACCTTTTTCTGGTACTATAAATATGTTTATTTTATAGTTTTGTTTTTGTAGCTCTAGTGCTAATGGTTTAGAATTGTCAGTTGTGCCATTTAACAATAAAATTATCTTCCAATCAAAAGAATATTTTTGTGACTTTAAAAAATTTAGTAGTCTAAGAGTATTTTGTTTTAATATTTTTTCCTCGTTGTAGCAGGGAATAATAAACTCGATTAGCATATTTTTTAAAAAGTCTTTTTATAAATTAAGCTTATGTTATCTTCATAAATTTTTTCCCAATCATAGCTATTGTTTAGATTCTCTATTAAAGTATTTGTTTTTTTAAAATTTTTTTCTTTTATATTAAATATATTTTTATCAAACCAGTTTAATTTTACGGGCTTATCTTTGGATAAAAGAATAATTTTAATATCATATTCATTTAATTTTTCTTTTATTATGTTTTTGTTGTTGCTATAAAATAAGGCATATTCTTCTACATAACTATGATTTTTTAGGGTTTTTTGTGGTAGGCGCCCATCAATAAAAAGTTTTTTTTCTGGATATTCATAAATTAGATAGCCACCCCATTCATAAGAATTAAAAAGATTTTTTTCAATGTAATCGTTGTGATTAGTTTTTAAAAAATTTATGGCCTGACAAGGATAAGTATGGCAAAAATCTGTAAAAGGGTTTTTTAAAAAACTAGTTTTTAAACTAATCGATATCATTGTTGTTGTAATAGTGGAAATTATAAAAAATTTTAATAGAACATCTAGAGTGTTTGTTTTGCCTTTTTTTATTTTAGTTATATTCTTAAATTCTACAAATAGAATATTTATTAAGGTTGGCAGGGAGGCTATAAAAAATAATGGGAAATGACGTCTTGATTTTAGGGCTAAAATTAGAAATAATAAATTTAGAGATATGTTCCAGGGGGTCAGTAGGCTTTTATGAGGGTTATTTTTTTTAATGACAAGGAAAGATAGCCAAACTCCCACAACAATAGATGTGTATAATAATTGCCAATACATAATTGGATAATTAAAAGGAGGAAGCCATTCTTCTATTATTTTCAAATATGCAGTGTTTTTTCCATAAACAAATAAAAAATCAAATAACTTTAAACCGTAGGGTGTTAACAAGGCTGATAGAGATGCTATCAATGAAAATATTCCAAAAATAAATAAATCTTTATTTTTCAATATACCAGAAAAATTAAAATGGGCACTAATTTTTTTGATAAATTTGTTTTTTAATATAAGAATAAATTTTTCTATTATTTTTATAAATAAATAGAAAAATAAAATAGCAATTCCTAACAAAAAACTAGCATGTAAATTAGACCATAAATATAATATAGGGACTATCCAGATTAAAATTTTCCAATTATTTTTTTTATTAAGTAAACTTCTTTTTTCAAAATAATATATTATTATTAAAAATATTAGAAAAAATAGCCAGCTAATTTCTTGCACCCTGATGCCAGAGTGGGGAAAGACTCCTTTTATTAATAGTAATTCTGTTATTAGTATATAAATACCTGAGGCATGGGTTTTGGTTATATTTTTTACAATAAAATTATTTAGTAAAAAAATAGATATTAAAAAAATTAAAGCGAAAAATACGGTTAAAGTAAAATATCCAAAATTGTTGTAAATAATATAAATCAATAAGTTAGAAAGCCATTCATGATCAACCCAAAAATTATCGTTTTCTGGAAAAACATAATTATAGTGGTTAATTGTTGGTATGGTTTTATTTAAGTATATTTCTTCTCCTACTTTTAAATGCCAACCAAAGTCAACATCTAAATAGCTTAATGATTTGTTTATAATCAAGACAAGAAATAGCACATATAACAATATATTTAAAGCGATTATAAATTTATTTTTTTTCATAATATTATTATATCAAATATTGTTATTTTTAAAAACTTATGATATAATTTTAATATAAAAATTAAATTTTAAAACTAGAAAGGTGGTGAATTATGAAGAAAAAAATATTAAGTTTGTTTATAATTTCGTTGTTTTTAGTTCCATTTTTGGGGTTAACCGGTGTTAGTGCCTCTAATGATAATAATAATGATGATCCTTTTGGTTTGGGTTATGTTGATAATGAAGCTTTGGTAGGCGAGGGTAATACTATTAATCTAGGACAAAGAGATCCAAGAACTATGGTAGCCCAGCTTATTAATGTTGTTTTAACATTATTAGGTATCGTTGCCGTAGTTATTGTTCTTTTAGGTGGTTTCAAATGGATGACTGCCGCTGGCAATGAGGAAAAAGTTTCTGAAGCTAAAAAATTATTAGGAGCCGGTGTTATCGGCTTGGTTATAATTTTAGCAGCTTGGGGAATTTCTCGTTTCATTTTGAATGAATTGATGGGTGCCACTGGCATGAATCAATAGTTTATATTTCTAAAGTCGATTTTGGAAGTATGGTGCTTATTATTTAATAGGCACCATTGTTGTGAATATTTTTTTAAAAAAGTATTTACGATAATGGTAAAAATTATTTAAAAATATGAAAAATATAAAAAATATTTTATTAGTTTCTTTGATAGTAGCCTCTTTTTTACTAGTTGCTAAGTTTTCTTTAGCTAATTATGGCCTTGACGCTACTGTTAGCGACCCAGCTTTATCTAGCGCTTTCAATGTTAGTGGTGTAGGAAATGATCCGGGGAGATTTTTATCTAGTCGAGTTGGTATTTTGATTGGAGCAGTACTTTCTTTTATTGGAGTTATTTTTATGGCTTTAATAATTTTAGGAGGTTTTCAGTGGATGATTGCTAGAGGTAATGATCAGCAAGTAGAAAAAGCCAAAAACCTTATTATCCAGTCAATAATTGGCTTGATTATAATATTGTCGGCTTATGCTATTACTGCCTTTATTGGTCGGCAATTGACTGAGACTAACCCAGCTAATAATCCAAATATTAATTCTCAGCCAGAACCAGAAGTATCATCTAATGGATTTGATTTTAATGAATCTGAAATTCCGGAAGATTATACATAATTATTTAATACGTTTTTATGAAAATATTTGAAAATAAAAAATTAATAAAAATATTAATAGTCTCTGTTTTGCTTTTTTCTGGTTTTTTTTCAACTAGCTTGGCCAGTTATGACTTTGGATCTCAAACTGGGCTTGATGTTACTGCCAATCAAACCGGGCACACTCAACAAAAATATTTTAATAGTGCTGGTTCTTTAGAAACAGGAATCGGTCAAATTATTCAAATAGTTTTATCTCTATTAGGAGTTATATTTTTGGTTTTATTAATTTTTGGGGGAATACAGTGGATGACTGCCGGTGGTAATGATGAGCAAGTAAAAAAAGCCAAGAATGTTATTATTAGATCTATAATTGGATTAATTATAATATTATTAGCCTATATAATTAGTATTTTTGTTATCACGGCCTTTTCTAATAATAATTTATTAGATTAATTTATGAATAAAAATATTTTTAAAATTTCAGGAATATTGATTAGTTTATTTTCTTTTTTCTTAATTGCTAATTTTTCTTTGGCGGGGGTAGGAAATTTAAGCGATGCTTTTAAAGTGGACGATAGTTTAGTTGGTGGAGAAAATGATATAATCGATGCCGCTGCTTTTAATGCTGGTTATGACGTAGGGAGAGCGGCTGATCAACAAGGAGCTACTCCCGAAAGAGTTGTTTCTTTAATTATTAATACTGTCCTAGGTTTGTTGGGAGTTCTTTTTGTAATTTTAGTTATTTATGGAGGAATTCTTTGGATGACCGCCGGAGGAAATGAAGAAACTGTTAAAAAAGCTCAAAATATAATTAAAAGAGCCGTTGTTGGTTTAGTTATTGTTCTATTGGCCTATATTATTAGTATTTTTATAATAAGTATTTTTGTAAACACTCCTTTGCCAGAGTAATTTTTACAAAATTAACAAAAATTATGTCAAAAAAATTATTTAAACAATTTTTATCATCTCTTTTTTTGGTAGCTATTTTAGTATTACCATTTTTTGTATTTGCTCAGGGCAGTGTTCAGAGTAATGTTGGAGTTTTAAATACATTAGAGCAAGTTGGTAGCTCTGGCGGTTATGCTACCGCTGACAGTGGTTCCTTGGCTACAACATTGGGTCTTATTGTTAGCGTTATTTTATCTCTTTTGGGTATAATTTTTGTTGTTTTGATGATAGTGGGTGGCTTTCAATGGATGACAGCTGGGGGAAATGAAGAAACTGTTAAGAAGGCTCAGGGTAGAATTAAAAATGCTATTATTGGTTTAGTGGTTGTTATTTCGGCCTATGCTATTTGGAGTTTAATTGATCGTCTTTTTATAACCAAAATTCAATAGATTAAAATTAATTTTAAAAATATGAAATTTAATAAAATAATAATTTCTGCCTTTCTGTCCTTAATATTATTTTTTCCTGTTTTATCTTTTGCTCAAACAAATGAGTCAGAAACTCCAGCTCCAGCTAATCAAATGGATTTATTTCAACAGAGTGCTGGTTTTTCCTCGGCTCCGGCTGAAAATATTGTAGCCAATATAATTAGCGTAGTACTTGGTTTACTGGGAATACTTTTTGTTGTTTTAATGATTTTTAGTGGATATCAATGGATGACGGCTGGGGGAAATGAAGAAACTGTTAAAAAAGCTCAGGGTAGAATTAAAAATGCTATTATTGGCTTAATAATTGTAGTTATGGCTTATGCTGTTACAGCTTTTGTCTTTAAAAGTTTGCCAGGTGGTCCCGGAGGATCAACCCCTGGCGGTAGCACAGGAGGTTCAGTTCCTACTGATCAATAAAATAATAAAATCAAATTTTTTATATAAAAAAAGAAAGCATCTGTTGTCAGATGCTTTTTTTGTTGTTTTACCAACTGGTTCCGCCCCAGATTCCCCAGTATACGTTTTTTCCGTTTACGCTGTGGATTTTGTCTGCGGTGACTATAAATTCTTGGGCAGATGCTTGAGAATTGTTTAGTCCCTTGATGTAGGCTCGGTAGGTGCCAGGGAGAAGATAGTCTGTAATAGACTGTTCTTTCCCTAGGAGGAAGGTCTTGTTGTAAGTGTTGCCGGGGTTTACTCCGACAATCTTTACACTAAGTTCTTGATAACGATATTTATTTATTATCGTTCCTTCCAGTCCCACACTTAAATCTGGTGCGGACATTTTAGCGGTTGATCCGTCGGCCATGCTGCGTACTAAATAGGCGTTAGCGTCGGCCATGGATACTGTGGCATAGGCCTCAGCACCATTTTTTATTGAAACGGAACGACCTGAAAAATCTCCTTGGTCTCCCTGATAAACTACATCTGCTCCAAAGGAGTTTCTTTTTTTTGTAGTATTATCAGTTGTTGTGTTGGCAGGTTTTTCTTCTTTAGTTTCAGCTTCCATAGCCCTCTCAATAAGAGGAGCATAGAAAGCGTTAATACTCTCAATTTTTTCAGCCTCGGTTGCGGGGTTATATCCAACCTCTTTAACCTCTTTTATTTCCTTATTTCTTTCTTTCAAAAGAGATTTGGAATTTTGAGCGTTTAAGTTTAAGGCTATTACAGTCATAACAATAATTACAATAATTGCTTTCATTTTCTTTAGATTTATGGTTATTACTTATATAATCTAGTTAGAATTACATAAGTAATAACCATAAAACTATTTCTGCCGTTTTTAAGGTACTTCATTCAAACAACTACATTATAGCATAATTGCTAATTTTTGTCAATATCTTGTGGTAATGTGCACATACATATGGCGGTTTTATAAAATAACAAAAAAAAACGAACCAAAGGGTTCATTTTTTTAAATTCTTTATTTTTATTTTTTTGATTAGAATAAATTCATAAACAGATTAACTTTTTTCTTTGATTTCTCTTTAGCATTAACGGCCATAGTTGTTTTTATAATGGAATCAGGAATTAGAGAAATACTATCAATTCCACATTCTACTAAAAATTCAGCGAAGTCTGGAAAATCACTCGGGGCCTGTCCACAAATTCCCACTTTAGTTTTAGTTTTTTTAGCTACAGAAATTAAATTCTTTATTAATGTTTTAACGGCCTCATTTTTTTCATTAGAAACTCCAGCCACTTCTAGTGTTCCACCAGAATCTCGATCAATTCCTAGAGTTAATTGAGTTAGATCATTAGAGCCAATAGAAAATCCATCAAATATTTTGGCAAATTTTTCAGCTAAAATAATATTGGCTGGTATTTCGGCCATAACATAAACCTGCAAACCATTTTTACCACGCTTTAGACCATTTTCTTCCATTATTTTTAAAACCTTTTGTCCCTCTTCTACTGTTCGGCAAAAAGGAATCATTATTTTTACATTGGTCAAGCCAAATTCATCTCGCACTTTTTTTAGAGCAGCACATTCTAGTTTAAAGGCTGGTAAAAAATCTTTGGAATAATAACGACTAGCCCCTCTCCAGCCAATCATCGGATTTGATTCTAATGGTTCATAGTCTTGGCCACCAATCAAATTAGCATATTCGTTAGTTTTAAAATCTGATAGGCGAACAATAACATCCTTGGGGTAAAAACCAGCTGCTAGCATAGCTATTCCTTCGGCTAATTTATCTATAAAAAATTGGCTTTTATTATTATAGCCTTCGGTTAATGAATCAATCTGTTTTATTAATTTTTTGTTAGTTAACTTCTTGTAATTGATTAAAGCTAGGGGATGAATTTTTATGTAATTATTAATAATAAACTCTAGACGAGCTAAACCAACGCCGTCATTAGGTATAAAAGAATTTAAAAAAGCAGTGTCTGGCTCAGCTATATTCATCATAATTTTTGTCTTAGGTCGAGGAAGATTTCCAATATTAGTTTTTTCTATTTTGAAAGGAAGCTTGCCCTGATAGACAAAGCCAACCTCTCCTTCAGCACAGCTAACGGTAACATTTTCTCCTCCTTTTAATTTTTTACTAATATCGTTTGTTCCTACTACACAGGGAATACCCATTTCTCGAGAAATGATAGCGGCATGACAAGTTCGGCCTCCTTTGTCAGTAACAATAGCAGAAGCAATTTTCATAATTGGTTCCCAGTCGGGGTCAGTCATATCAGTTATTAAGACCTGACCTGGTTTAAATTTTTTGATATCTTTTACTTTCATTATTCTATTAACCGGACCGCTTCCAATTTTGTTACCGACACTTTGTCCAGTGGTAATAATTTTCCCTTTTTTTTCTAGCTTATATCTTTCTAAAATATTTAAGTTTTTAGCGCTTTCTACGGTTTCGGGGCGAGCTTGAATAATATATAATTTTTTATCTTGTCCATCATAAGCCCATTCAATGTCCATTGGCTTATTATAATGTTTTTCAATAATCATTCCCCATTTAGCTAGAGTCAAAACTTGTTCGTTGGTGATTGATTGTTTAATCTGGTCCTTGTGGCTGACGGGGATATCCTTAACGGGGTTATTATGGTTTTTGCTATAAATCATTTTAATATCTTTTTTTCCAATAGATCGATAAATTATTTTTTTGGTTGGCTTGAATACAAAAAATTGGTCGGGATTAACTTTCCCTTGTACAATATTTTCTCCTAGCCCATAAATAGAATGAACTAAAACAACATCTTTAAATCCTGACTCAGTATCAATGGTAAACATAACCCCGGAAGAACCTAAGTCGGAGCGAGACATTTTTTGAACTCCAACTGATAAGGCAATATTAAAATGATCAAAACCTTTGTCGACTCGATAAGAGATGGCTCTGTTTGTAAAAAGAGAGGCAATACATTTTCTAACAGCAATTAATAAGTCTTTTTCTCCAGAAATATTTAAATAGGTTTCTTGTTGTCCAGCAAAAGAAGCATCTGGTAAATCCTCGGCGGTAGCTGAGGATCTAACGGCTACATCAATATTTTGTTTTTTATAAAAACTTGATAATTTCTTATAAGCTAAAATTATCTCCTTTTCTAAATCTTTTGGTAAAGGGGTTTTTAAAATTTCTTTTCTAACTTTTTCTCCCCTGGTCATCAAATTTTGAACATTATGAGTGTTAAGATCTTTTAATATCACTCGAATCTTATTTTTTAATCCACTTTTTTCCATAAAATAATTATAGGCGGCTGAAGTGGTAGCAAAGCCATAAGGTACATTAATGCCCTCTTTTGATAATTTTTGATACATCTCTCCTAAAGAAGCATTTTTTCCTCCGACTGATGGTACATCTGTAATTCTAAGTTCATTAAAAAATTTAACAAAATTTTTTGTGGCCATAATTTTATTTTTTAGGTTTATATTTGTCTTATCATTATAACATTTTTTTAATTGATAGTAAAAAACATTGCCCTTGAACTTATTAATTTTTTATATTATTATATATTATACTTAGCGGGCGTGGCGAAATTGGTATACGCACTTGCCTTAGGAGCAAGCGGAGCAATCCATGAGAGTTCGAGTCTCTCCGCCCGCACATTTATTTACTATGTTTAATTTTTTACATAATTTTAATCCAGATCCAGTAATGTTTTTTTTCGGAGTCTTAAGAATATATTGGTACGGATTTTTTATTGTTTTAGGGGTGTCTCTAGCCCTTTTAGTGGTTCTGTTTTTGGCCAAGAAATATAGAATAGGTAAAGATGATATTTTGGATCTTTCTTTTTATCTATTTGTTTTTGGTATCATTGGCGCCAGAATTTATGATATTTTTTTAGAATGGCGTTATTATATAGAACATCCTATTGATACTTTAAAAATTTGGGAAGGGGGATTAGCTATTCACGGAGGAATTTTAGCTGGAATTTTAGTAATTTATTTTTTTATTAAGAAAAAAAAGTTAAAAGGATTAAGCGGCCACAATTTATTAGAAAATTTTTTTTCATTATCCTCCTTAGTTGTGGTTGGTCTTTCTTTGGGGCAGGCGATTGGCCGTTGGGGAAATTATTTTAATCAGGAATTATTTGGAAAGCCTACTAGCTCAGCCCTAGGAATATATATAGATCCTGTAAACAGACCTTTGGAATATTTATCTTATTCTTGGTTTCATCCTACTTTTTTATATGAGTCAATTGGATGTTTGGTCATTTTTTTAATCTTAATTAGTTGTCATTGGTATTTTTCAAAAAAGAAAAAAAATAATTTTAAATCCAATGTTTTAATAGTTAGTCTTTATTTAATTTTATATTCTGTTTTGAGATTTTCTTTAGAATTTGTTAGAATAGATTTTGCCCCGACCTTCTTGGGTTGGCGTTGGCCCCAAATAATGAGCTTATTATTAATCTTAGTAACTGTCTGGTTTAATATAAAAATTCATTTTCAAGAGAAATTAAAATATATAAATAAAAATAATTATGAAGAATAATAGAAAATTATTAATTTTATACATCGCTGGTTTTATGTTGGCAATCTCTACAGCTATTCCAGCTTATATTAATTCTAGCTTTATTGAGGGTTTTGTTTCTGTTCGAGCGGTTAGTTGGTTTTTTGTGGGGGCTAATTTTGCTTCTTTTTTTGCTATGTTATTTTTTCCGGTGTTAATAAAAAAAGCTAGTAATTTTTTCTCAGCTAAATTAATGATATTACTTAATATTATTTCCTTATTATTATTAGTTATTGTAGGGGCTCCGATTTGGTTATTTGTTTTTTTTGTTTTGTTGTGGGTTAGCTCTCAATTATTATGGATCAACATGGATGTTTTTGTAGAAAGTTTTACTGACAATATTAGTACTGGAAAAACTAGGGCTATTTATTTTACCTTTATGAATTTAGGATGGATATTATCACCGACCATAGCATCTTTGTTGGTCAGAGATAATAGTAATTATAATTTGGTTTATATTACCTCGGTTATTTTTATTTTATTTTTTTATTTAATAATTTTTTCTTATCGTAAAAAAATTAACAAGAGTGTTAAGTATAAAGATTTTAAAGTTAATCATACCTTTGTAGATTTTTGGAAAAATCATAGTTTAAGGGGGGTCTATTTTTCATCTTTTTTCTTAAATTTATTTTATAGCTCGGCCGTAGTTTATATTCCGATTTATTTAAACAAAGTAATCGGTTTTGAGTGGTCTACTTTGGGTATTATGTTTTCTGTTATGCTTATCCCATTTGTTTTGGTAGAAATCCCAGCGGGGATAATTGCTGATAAATATATTGGAGAAAAAGAAATGATGAGTGCTGGAATGATAATAGTAATTGTTTCCTTGGTAATGTTTTTCTTTGTAAAATCAACCAATCCTTTTATTTGGGTTGGATTATTGTTTTTTAGCCGAATTGGAGCGGCCTTAATTGAGTCTATGAGAGAGTCTCGTTTTTTTAAGATTGTTGATGCTGAGGACGTTAGTCATATAAATTTTTTAAGAACCTCGTATCCACTTGGATATCTAGTTGGTTCTGGGCTAGGGGCTTTAATTTTAACTTTTTACGATATTCAATACTTATTCTTATTTGTGGCGATATTATTTTTGTATAGTTTTTACTTTATTTATATCATAAAAGATAGTAAATAATTTGGCCTGATAAAAACAAAAAAGACTCTTTTAAAATATCCGTTAAGAGTCTTTTTTGTTTTATCTTTTAATTGTTTGCCTTCTGAAAATACAGACAAGAAACATTACAATATTAGCCAAAGTTATTGAAACTAAATAGGTTGTTGTTAATAGGTTGTATTCATATAGTGCCATGAAAGCAAATATATTTCCTATAGAAAACAATAGCCAAGTTGAGAGAGTTTCACTCCAAGGATCTTGATAAGTTTTCCTAATGCTAGGAATATATCCTACTAAGTTTATTATTGAGATCATAATAATGGATAATATTGGTTGTTTTAGTTGCCACCAGACAATGATAGAAAGTATGGCTAAGATAAGAATTATTGTGTCTCTCTTTGTAATGTTTTTTGAGCCATATTTAATAGAGAATATTGATATAGCTATCACAAAGATAGTCCCAACGATAAGATTTAATCCTCCCCAAGATCCACCTCCTTTAATGATACCAATAACAGCGGTAGTTTGAGTAATGGACCATATTAACCAAGTATAAATATGAGGTTTAGTTTTTAATTTAAGAATATCTCTAAGATAAGGTAAAAATCCAATAAGCCCTAATGTCGTCGCTATTATAGTAAAAACAATTTTCATAGTTTATAATTTAAAGCCGAAATAATCTAATGTTGGAGCGATATTAGGAGCTAAATCTTCTTTGTTTAAATCATTTATGTCTATCCAGCGCCATTCTCTGATATCTTCGCCTGGGATTATTTCTCCAATTCTCTTGGCTAAAAAATGTACAAGAATAATGCTGACTTGGTTGCCGTTAATCTCTTTTTCGGTGTAAAAAAAATAAGGATTATTATTTAAAATTTCTATTTCAATCCCCATTTCTTCTTTAACCTCTCTTCGTGCGGTGTCTTTTAGATTAAATTCTTTTTCTTCAATTTGCCCTCCACAAAATTTCCAGAAATTATCTTCACCGTGTTTATTTAGCAGAACTTTATTATCTTCTACGATAACAGGCCCCTAAGCAATGATTATTTTTGTCATATAATTGTTATTAATTTATTTATTTTCTAGTCGCTTTATTTCATCATCTAAAAACATAAGAGTTTCTCTTTTTAATATTTTTCTGATTTTATTAAATTTTTCATAAGGAACAAGTGGATTTAAATCTTGGTTTAGAATGGTCTCAGTTATATGTTTTTTTATAAAGGTAGATAATTTTTTAAAAAAATCAATTAAATCTAGGCCGGTTCTCTCAATTATTACGTTCTTATTATAATCATGTCCATTTAAAAAGAAATGGTGGATATCATAGATGTCGCGTCCAGCGATTGAATTATTATGTTTAAAGCGGTCAAGCACGGCCACTAATTTATTAGCAAACATTGTTGAGATATTTTGGCAGATAATAATTCGATTAATATCAATAAGCTTGATTGGTTCATAAATATTGGCTTTAGGTGGTGGAAAATTAATATCTATTTTTAAGGTATTGCGATCATAAGCGTTTTGGTTTGGATATCTTAAGAAAAATTGGGGGATTTTTTTGCTAGCATCTTTTATTTCTAATCCTAAATTTTTAAAAATTTTTTCAAGTTCATGTCTAGTATTAATTAAATCTTTTTGGCTTCCAACATAGTCAAAATCTAAATCAACTGAAAATCGATCTAGAAATCCAGCCATTGCTGCACAAGTCCCTCCTTTAAAATATAGGTTATGTAAATTAGTGTTATCAACGATAGCTATTAAAACTCGATAAAGCCAGGCCTTGTGAACTGCGTCTTGAGAGTTTAGGGTTATCATAATTTTATTTATTATAAACAGCAGATTGAATTTTTTTAACTTTTGTCCAATCAACTGTGTTGGAATTATCAAAATGATAATTTGGATTAAAATATAGAATATCGGCTATTGCTCGCTCACGCGTTGCTATATTAAATTTTCCAGTTTTGTCTATTCCAGCATCATTATATAAAAATTTATCTTTAAGTTGGCGACAATAATATTTATAATTTCCTATAGTAAAGCGTTTAGTTTTTCTCCCAATAAACGTAAAATAATTAATTTGTTGAAAAATAATTCCTTCTTTTGCTAAAATTGTTTCACCGCTTAAATAACAATAATCATTTATCGCCTTAGAGCCCAGTAGAAGGGGGTCTAATTCTGTTATTGATTTAATAGAATAAAGTCCTCGATATAGTCTATATATTAAGCCACTTTTAATATAACGATTTAAAGTGGTTAATAGGGTATTACGATTATTAATTTTCCAAATCCTGGCCAAATCATTTACATGGAAAATTGAGGTCTCTAGTTTAGCAATCGATAAGAATCTATTTTGTTTAATATTAGATAAGTTTATGTCTTTATGTTTTGTTATACTGTACATATATGTATATTATAACAAAACATAAATATTTTGTCAAATTATTATATTAGCCTATATTTATTATTAAATAAGGTGTTTATAGACAAAGATTAGTAAAATATTGCTGGTTTTTTCTAGTTGAAACTTTGAATAACTATGGTTATAAATATAAATCTAATAATTCTTTAGGGTTTTCAATGACTTTGTATGGATCTAGTTTCGCTAGAGCGCATTTAGAGTTAAATCCCCAGCTAACAGCAATTATAGGAAGGTCAATTTTTTTCATGGCCTCTATATCTCTTGTTTCATCCCCAATATAGATACAATTCTCTTTGTTAATGCTGTAGGTTTTTAAAAACTTTTTAATACTTTTGTTCTTGCCAAAAACATTGGAGCTACTATAAATAAATTTAAAAATATCTAACAAATCATTGTTTCTTAAAAAAATTTCAACATTTTCTTTAGAGTTTGATGTTAGTATGTACAAGTCAAAGCCTTTATTTTTTAATTCTTTCAATACTAGGTCAATATCATTACAAATTTTAACCTCAGAAATTCTTTTTTTTAATTCTCGCCTAACTTTAATTAATATAAGGGGGATTTTTAAGAGGCTTATTTTATATTTTTTTTAAAATTTTTTGAGCCTTTAGTTTTTTTAAGTCTTCTTTGTCGCTTATATCAACCGGCAAACATCTGTAATGATGATGGATTTTATTATATATATCGACAAGCAAATCAAGGGTGTCGGCTATTGTACCATCAAAATCAAATATTAATTTTTTTCTGTTGCTTATATTCATGTAATGTAAATTCTTTTTAACGCAATATTGCGGAGAGACAGGGATTTGAACCCTGGAGAGCTTGCGCCCAAACGGTGTTCGAGACCGTCGCCTTAAACCACTCGGCCATCTCTCCTTTTTATTTTTTTAATAAGTTAATTTCTTCTGAGTTTAAAAATTTCCATTCTCCAGTTTTTAAATTTTCTAATTTTATTCCAGCAAAATCTATTCTTTTCAACTCTCTAATATTTAAATCGAAAAAAGCGAACATTCTTCTGATTTGTCTCTTTTTACCCTCAGCTAAAATTATTTTAAAATTATTATCACCTAGGTATTCGATGTTTTTAGCCTTAGCCAAAGTTTTTTCTTCAATATCAATTCCGTTTTTAAAGTATTTAACAATCTCTCGGAGGAACATAGAATCTTCTAATTTTTTGTTAGAATACAGCTTTACTAAATATGTTTTTTGGTGCTCAAATTTAGGATGAGTTAATTGATAATTTAAATCACCATCATTGGTTAATATTATCAGACCACAACTGTCTTTGTCCAGACGTCCAACGGAGAACAGTTTTTCTTCTAAGGATATTAGAGAAAATATATTTTTTTCTCCAGGAAAGGTTTTATTGGTGCAGGTGTATTCGGTTGGTTTATTAAGCTTGAGATAAATCTTATTGTCTTGTTTTGCTTCTATTTTTTTATTATTTATCTCTAATTCACAATCACTACTTACCTTGTCTCCCAGGTTGGCCTGGACCCCGTTTACTTTAATTAACCCTTCTCTTATTAAAACTTCAGCTTGGCGACGAGAATGATGACTTCGTTGAGCGATTAACTTGGTTAAATTTATTTTTTCCATATTTTAGCAGAGTTATTTTGTAATTTTAATATCGCTAGTAGTGATATTATTATCCAGAAAAGAGCTGATAAATCATTTTTGAAGTAAGGAACATCAACCATTCCGTGAATTAGTATTATGGACATAGAGGAAAATAATGCTAAGCCTAGATATTTATTTTTACTCCCTTTTTCTTTATAATAATATTTTAAAGACAAGATTAAAAATTTTATAATTATAAAAATAAAAATTAACATTCCTAATAGTCCTAGCTCAGTCCAAAAATTTAGAAAAATATTGTGAGGGTATAAATAGATTTCTAGTGGTTGCCATCTCTCGGCTCGATATTGTTCATCATCTCCCCACACTACTTTCATGCGAAAATCAGGATCAGCATCTTTGTTAAAGAAAAAGCCAGCTTGATGATATGGGGCTATTTTTTCTTGGTAATTAGCCAACCCGGACCCATAAAGAAGATTACCATCTTTAAGCATCTCCATAGTCTCTTTCCATTGTAACGTTCTTATTTGATAGGATAAACTATTTAATAATTTAAATTCTATCCAGTCTCTTTGAAAATATATCAAGCTAGAAGATAATATTATCAAAATTGTTAATAGGATTATCTTTATTTTCTTCTTTGCTAAGATAAAAAATATTATTAAGGCTGATGCTATTAGGGCCAATAGGGCTCCCTTAGATTTAGCAAAATAAATTGATGCCAGGCCCAGCAAGATTGTTACAAATATAAAGACTTGGTTTAAAAAATTTAATAATTTTCCTTGTTCTCTTAATCTTAAAATGAAGGTACCAACTAATAACGGAATTATCGGAGCAATAAATAGGGCCACAGCGTTGGGATAGCCAAAAAAGGAGACAACTCTTCTATTTTCAGCATTAGCCCAGAATTCATTAAAGATAAATTGTCCAGTTATTTTTTGCCAAATAGCAAAAAAAGAAATAGCCAAAACAGCTAGAGCCAAAGAGTTTATTATTTGTTTAACCCCTTTTTCTCCTTTTATATTATTTAATATTAGAACAAATAATAATATTGGTTCCAAAAAATAAGCTTTAAAAATTCCTAGAGCTGGGCTAGATACTCCGCCAATGAATATGGCTATAAAGGAGATAACCAAAACTAGAATTATCTCCCAACCAAAGGGATAGGGTTGATACTGTTTATTTGGTTCTTCTTTTTTTCTTTTAAACTTTAATAAATTTTTTCTATTATCAAACATCCAATTTAAAAAAACTATAAGGATGGATATTTCCAATAAGGTTGTTGGAATTGGTCCAATAGAAAATCTTATTAAATAAGATGGTAATATCATTATTAATAATAAGACGGACAGCCTAAGATTTAATCGACTAAGTAGGGCTAAAATTATAAAGAAAAGGATAATTAAATAGTTCATATTTTTTATTAATATTTTTCTTTATTATAGCATTATTTTCTTTATTTTTTAAATGTAGTATAATATAGGTAATTATATCTAATCTTAAAATAAAAAAATTATGGACAAGAAACAAAATAAAAAAGTTTCAGTCAAGAAGGAACTGAAAAAAAAAGCCGAAACAGCTCCTCTAAAAAAGGCTGTTAAAAAAACAGATAAGAGCTCATCTTTAAATTTAATGAGTGATTTTTCTCAAGCATTGGTAATAACCTCGATTATTATATTATTAACAATCAGTTTTGTGGTTGTTGGAATGCAAAAGAAAATTGCCTTATTAAAAATAAACGAGAATCAAAATTATTTTGGAGTTTTAGATGAAGTGAAGATTGTTAAAAAGGCCAAAGCTTCTTTTGGAAATCTTGCTACAAATTATTCTTCTGATGCTAGTAGCTCTAAGGAAATAAACTTAGCCTTAGGCATGGGTGGTCGTGATATCTCTCAAGTTTCTTCTAATGACTCTGTTGTGACATCAGGAGATGCCACTTCTCAAGCTTCTTATGACTTGGATGCAAAAATGATAGCTCCCGTGGATTTAGTTAAATATAATTATATTTATGTTGGCGAAGACTTTTCTTTATTGCCGGGAGAAGTTGAGGTTTATAAAAAAATAACCCCAGATTTAAGCAAAGAATTTTCTAGTCTTTTTTCTGATAAAAAAATTTCGTTCTTTGATTTAAAAAATTTTTCCGATATTAGTGTTAATAATTTAACAATCAATGAAGATCGTGATTATGGCTATTCAATTTATTTAGGTTTACAAGATGGTAATTTTTCTTTGTATAAAAATTGGGAGAAATGGCCTAATTTAGATAGGCTTTGTGCTGCTACTGGATATGAAGCTTCTTGCTATGAACAAAACAGATTAACCGTAGGAGATATTTTGCCTGATCAAGAAATTTTGAACATTGTTAATAAGTTTTTGGTTGACTATGATATTAGTTTGGATAATTATGGAGATGGAGTTGTTCAAAAGTCTTGGCTAAAATATTATATAACTAATAATTCTGAACAATCAATCTATATTCCTGAATCAATCTCAGTGGTTTATCCTCTAAAAATAAACGAATCTATGGTTTATGAGGAATATGGTAATTCTTCCGGACTAACAGTTGAGGTTGACATGAAAGAAAGAAGAGTGGTTGGTCTTTACGGTTTGTCTTATCAATATTATGAGAGCTCTTTGTATGATACCGAAACTGACAAAGAGGTTATTATGAAGATAGTTAACCAAGGAGGTCGATATCCAGATTATTTTTATTATGAGGGTAGCGATTACAAAAATATTGATATTGAAATTGGAACCCCAACTTTAGGGATGGTAAAAATTTGGCAATATGATAATAATTATTCTAATGGATATGAGCTTTTTGTTCCGGCTTATATTTTCCCAGTAATTTCAGAGTCGGAGTCATCTTATTTTAATAAACAAAATATTGTGGTGCCGGCTGCAAAAGATTTCTTTATCCAGGAGTCTGATATAAATCCTATGCCAATTATTATGAGGGATATGGAGTCCACCCCGGCCTCTAGTGGTTTTGAAGGATCTTCAGAAAACATTGATTTCTAATAACAAAAATCAACAGAAATTTAAATAAAAAAAAGCATCTTTTTAAATTAAGATGCTTTTTTTATTGTGGTAATTTTTAGTTAACTCTTTCTACATATTCTCCGGTTTCAGTATTAATTTTGATAATATCTCCTTCATTAATAAATAATGGTGCGGTGATAGTTGCTCCGGTTTCTATTTCAATTTGCTTTGTTACATTTCCACTGGAATTACCCTTAACTCCAGGAGGAGAACTAATAACCTTAAAATCCATTTTCACTGGAAGGGTTATGGCTACTGGATTATCATTAAAGTATAAAACGTCTACGTCAATCCCGTCTTTTAAAAATAATTGATTATCTCCAATATTCTCTAAAGACAGGGAAAACTGTTCAAAGGAATTATTGTCCATAAAGTAGGCTTCATTTTGGTCTTTATATAAAAAATTAGCCTTTTTGTTTTCAGTTTTAGCCTCTTCAGCTTTATCGTTTCCCTGGTAAGTTTTTTCTAAAACATTGCCATTAATTAAATTTTTCATTTTTACTTTTAATACCGCTCCACTGCGACCCATCTTATGATGGTCTGCTTTTATTACTAAGAATGGTTCGTTATTAACTTCTAAAACTTTTCCAGTTTTTATTTCATTAAAACTTAGCATATCCTTTTTGATTAAGTGTAAATTATTTGTGAGTAAATCCTAATAAGGCCATTTTTCTAGCTCTTTTAATGGCGGTAGTTAGCTTTCTTTGGTGCCAAGAACAAACCCCAGTTCTTTTTTTACCAATTATTTTCATATAATAATTTACGAAGGTGTATAAAGTTTTTGGATCTTTATAGTCGGGATTAGAGTTATTGTTGCAAAAATGGCATTCTTTGCCTTTGCTTGATTTGTTGTTCATATTTTTTATAAGTTATTTAATTTTATTAAAATGGAATATCTTCTATTTTAATTTCATCATCGCTATTATTCTCTGGAAGAATTATTTCATCTTCATTTTTACCTCCAGCAGAGCTATTGCCTCCTTTAGGAGTTAAAATAATCATATTGTCAGCGACAATCTCAGTTCTTTGTCTTTTAGCGCCATCTTGTCCGCTCCACTCATTAGTTTGAAGACGTCCTTCAATATATACTTTTATTCCTTTGCTTAGATATTGTCCGCAAATTTCACCTAATTTTCTCCAGGCAATAATGTTGTGAAATTCGGTTTTGCTTTGTTGTTGTCCGTTTTGATCATTCCAAGTAAAATTGGTAGCAACGGAAAAAGAGGTGACGGTTTGTCCAGAGGGAGTGTTTCTAGTTTCTGGGTCTCTAGTTAAATTGCCGATGATCATAGCCTTGTTTAGAGAATACATATGTTTTTGTTAATTATAATATTTAGATTATAAAAGATTATCAATGTTTAAAACATCGTCAAGCTTTTCGTCTAAATTTTTTAAATCAATTTTTTTGTCTTCTTCTTTTTTGGCAACAGTCTTTTTTGCAGTTGTTTTTTTAGTTTTTTCTGTTTCTTCTTCCTTTTCTTTAGCTTTTTTGTCTTCTATTTTAGCTTTAATTTTTTCGTCTTTTTTAATTTGCTCTTCGCTTTTAATGTCCTTTTTAATAATTATAAATCTTAAAACATTATTGTCATGTCTTAATTTATTATTAATTTCAGCGATTGAAGACCTTTCTAGATCAAATTCAAGAAGACCATAATAGCCATAATATTCATGCTTGATTGGGTAAGCAAATTTCTTTTTTCCCCAATAATCTTCCATAGTAATAGTCCCTTCGTTAGAAGTAATTAATTTACCGACTTTTTTAAAAATTTCTTGAGCTTCGTCATCAGTAAATTTGTTTGGAATAATAAACAAGATTTCATAATGAATTAGGCCCGATGGTTTTGTTTTTGACATAGGCAATTTTATCATTTGTTTCTTAAAATTAACCGTAATTAAGGTTAAATTTTAAGTAACTTTTTTAAATTATAAATTAAACAAAAAAACCCAAAAGTATCCTAAGAAAATATGGGTTTTCAGAGAATACCTTTAATTCCATTATTTGTAATGGGATTATCTTTTTATGAAAAGACGTGGGAAAGGTAATTTTTATTTATTTTTTATTATTATAACATAATTTTTAATAAAATCAAGCCCTAGGACAAATTATTTTATTTTGTGTTTTTTAATGCTATAATCTGATTATAATTTATTTATTTAGAAAATAATGAAAAAGTATTTTTTTGCCCTAGGAACAAATTTTGATTTATCGTTGGCGGAGTTAACATCTCTTTTTCCTGATAATAATTGGCATAAAGCTGGCAGTATAGTAATGTCTAGTTTTTTAGAAGATTTACAACCGCAGGAATTAATGACTATTTTGGGAGGAACTATAAAAATAGGAGAAATAATTAAAGAAATTAGTTTGGCTAATCGTCGAGCCTTATCAGAGAGTATTAAAGAAGAGTCTTTTATTTTGGCTGAAAAAAATGTAACCAAAAAATTTAATTTTGGCTTTTCTTTTTATAATAAAAAAGTTCCCGGTGATTTTTTTAAGCTAGGACTGGCTATTAAGCGAGAACTTAGAGAAGAGGGTATCTCTAGTCGCATGGTTACCTCGAGAGATATTATTTTGTCTAGTGTCGTGGTAGAGCAAAACAAATTAATTGAAGACGGAGTAGAATTTTGTTTGATAGTTGATAAGAACAGAGTTTTTTTAGGTAAAACCTTGGTAGTTCAGCCTTTTAAAGATTTATCAAAAAGAGATTTTGGTCGTCCAGCTAGAGATGATCATTCTGGTATGATTCCGCCAAAACTAGCTCAACTAATGATAAATTTAGCCAGATCTAATGATAATATTAAAGATAAAATATTATTAGACCCTTTTTGTGGTTCAGGGACAATCTTGATGGAGGCCTATTTGATGGGGTTTAAAAATATTTTTGGTTCTGATTTATCGGATAAGGCTGTCTCAGATAGTAAAAAAAATATTGAATGGATTAGAGATTTAAAGAAAGATAGCCAAAAAAATAATATTAATATTTTTCAATCTGATGTTTTGAGTTTAGAAAAACATATTAAGAAGGGCTCAATTGATTATATAGTTTGTGAACCTTATTTGGGGCCACAAAGAGGTTTTCAGGACTTTGACATTGTGGTTGAGGAATTAAATAAATTATACTCGGGAGCTATTAGTGTTTTTTCAAAAATATTAAAAAAAGATGGCCGAGTTGTGATGGTTTGGCCTTATTTTAGATCAATTGATAAAAGTCGCCGAGTTAAACCAGAAACATTTGGTTTTAATTATAAATCAGTTGGTGTTTATGGAAGAGATAATCAGAAGGTGTGGCGAGAAATCATAATATTACAAAACGGAGTGTAGTATAATGGTAGTACGCGTGCATGGGGTGCATGTAGCCCCGG